>CAVGUA010000082.1:0-7875 GCA_963632335.1 Parabacteroides goldsteinii | reverse complement strand
GCATTGTTTTGTCTTCTTCTTTTGAATCAGCAAATGTTAAAGCTCTAAAGTAAACAGCAGTTGGGAATTTTGTTGGTTCCATGATAAATACGTTTGCTTTATCGCATAATGTATCAGTAGTTTTGAGCTCATCTAATTTTTGAATACCAGCGATATCGCCAGCTAAAACTTTATCGATAGGAGCGAATGTTCCGCCTTTAATTGAAACTAAGTTATTTACTTTAACAGTTTCATTTAATCTTGGAATATAAACTTCATCTCCTGAATGTAATTCGCCACTTAAAACTTTAATAACATTAACAACTCCTTTAAATGGATCGAAATAAGTTTTAAATACATATGCACTAAATGGTTGAGTGGTGGAGGTTGTTCTTTCAACTACTTCGCCTTTTTCATTTTTGCCTTCATATGGTTTTAAATCGCAACTTGATGGCAAATAATCAACTAACATTTGTAGCATTGTGTGTAAACCAATACATTTTGTAGTACAACCACAAAGAATTGGAGTTAATTGTCCACTTAAAACACCTGCATGTAATCCTTTATGGATTTCATCCATTGTTAAAGTTTCACCACCAAAGTATTTATCTAAATATTTATCATCGGTCAAAGCTACTTGTTCTTCAATTTTTGTATGAAGTTCAATAACTTTTGCTTTCTTATCTGGGTAGATTTCTTCATCAACACACTCTGTACCATTATATTTTCGTGCTTTCATTGAAATAACGTTGACGAATCCATCAAATTGGTCTTGATGACCCATTGGATAAACAAATGAAATTGGGCCATTTTTATCTAGTTTTTGTGAAATATCTTCTAAGATTTCTTCATAAACAATGTTTTCTTTATCCATTTTATTTACATAAATGATTGTTGGAATGCCATGTTTTCTTAAAAGACGATAATGTTTAACTGTTTCAACTTCTACTTTTTTACTAGCATCGATGCAAAGAATTGCACCTTTAGCGATATCCATAACGCCTAATGCTTCATAAATGAAATCATCATTTCCTGGGATATCAATTAAATTGAGTTTATAGTCTTTGTAATAAATTGGAACGATAGAAAGTTGACATGAACTAAGTCTATTTTGTTCCTCTTTTGTGAAATCGCTGATTGTATCTTTATTTTCAACGGTTCCCTTCTTTAAGTTGGCGGTAATACTATGTAGTGTTTCGACTAACGTAGTCTTACCAGTACCCTGGTGTCCCAAAACTAGTATGTTTCGGATGTTCTCTGCAGAATATTCCATATTATCCTCCTTTGCTATTCTTTCGAAATAATTATGTATTTCTTCTACGACACGACTTATGTATATATTTTACAATAGACATTAGAAAATAAAAATAATTTATTAAAAAATCTTCGATTTAATGAGAACTTTTACTTTTAGTGCAAAATTCTATTTTTAATAGACAAAAAATTTATTTTTAAATCTTGTAAGACAATTTAAGAATTAATAAAATATTTTTTAGGAGGTTTTCTTATATGGCAAAAAAGAAAAAGAAATTTGGTTTAGGCTTTATTGTTGCTTTCGTTACTTTAATATTGGCGGTTGTTGGATTCTGTATGGTTTTTACCCAAGGTTTTATTTATTCTGAATCCGCAGGAAGCCTTATTGGAATTACAGCATCAGGCAAAGTTAGTTATCCTGGTTTAGGTGTTATTTTTGGCGGAACCCATAATATCGTTATTTCTCAAACGAATAATATTACTGGTTCTTCTTCAACAACTTCATCAATGGATTTTGCATTTAATTTTGTTGGATTTTTTGCATTTATTTTAGCTTTACTCGGTGGACTTGCTGGTATTTTTGGTGTCAAAAATAAGTACGTTGCATTATGTTCTGTTATTCTTGCTTTAGCTGGAACAGTTATGGTTTTCTTCACTGTTAATGGTTATTGTGCAGTAAATTCAGGAAATGTAAAACTTGATCCAAATAGTTTTAAATGGGGAGCAGGTTTAATTATTGCTATTGTTTGCTTCTGTTTAGAAACCTTAGGTCTTTGTTACAACGCATTTAAAGCAATTAAAAAGTAGGCTGTAATCGAATAAAAATCATATATGACTAGTAAAAATCATATATGAAAAATTATAAAAGGGTAATTGAATCGATATCAATTACCCTTTTGCATTCTTGTTTTTATTTTGTTGATTAAATTAATTGAAATAGTTTTAGTATCACTAGCAATCTTTTTGCCTGCATAAATAAATGTAAAGATTTCAAGTCTACCAATAAACATTGCAATTGTTATTAATAAGACTAGGAAATTATTATTCATGTATTCTATCCCAGAACTTATACCAGCATTACTTAATGCAGTAGAAGTTTCAAACATAACATACATAAAATTATATTGCCCATTAGTAACCATCGCAAAAATTATTGAAAAAGCAAAGAATAAAACCATATAAATAGTTCCATAGGCACAAGCATCACTAATTTCTTTTTGAGAAATTGCACGATCTTGTCCATATTTATAAATGTAGTGAGGATAAATGATGTTTTGTGCAGAATATTTTTCTTTTAAAGACCAATAAATTGATTTAACTATAATACCAAATCGATACATTTTAATTCCACCAGCTGTTGATCCTTGTTGACCACCTAGACACATGATTAATGTAACTAGGAAAATAACTGGTGCGCTAAATGTATCATTTAAAGATGGTGTATTACTAAAACCGGTTGTTGTCACGGCTGAAATATAAAAGAACACATCATATCTTAAGCTTTCTAGGAATGATAATTTATTACCTGTAATGCTTGGAACAATACTTGTAATAATTATTAATAAAGGAATAAAAACTAGTGCAGTGCAAATAGTAGTGGTCATATCTAAATCTTTAAATGCTTTTTTGAATTTAAAAGTAAAAAGTAAGAACATTACAAAGAAATTTGTTGCACTTAAAATCATTAAGATTTCAACAACTATTTCAATAGCAAGATTGTTATAAGCATAAATACTCATATCTCTTGTTGAAAAACCAGCACTTGAAACGCTAGACATTGTGGTACAAAGAGCTTCAAAGTAAGAAGCATATTCTGGGTCATTTTCACAACCTTGAGGACGACTAATTTTAGTCCATTCATTCATACCACTTAACCAAAGTAAGATACTTCCAACAATCGTTAAAGCTATGTAAATTCCAAAAATTAATTTTGCAGATTTATATAAATTTGGTAACAATCTATCAGTATGACCTTCACTATAATAAAGAGAAATTCCTTGATTATCATTTAAAATGCAAGTCAAAACTAAAACGAAACCAACTCCACCAGTAAATTGCAATAAAGCTCTATAAAATAAAAAGCAATGCCCATCTCCATTTAAAAGATGTGTAGGAGAGTTAGTGCCTCTTAAAGCACTTAAACCACAAGTTGCAAAACCAGAAACAGTTTCATATAAACCTTGAAAATAATTTAATCCAAGTCCGCCGAATCTAAATGAACCAATATAATCAGGTAATGAAAATGGAATTGCGCAAAACAAGCATGAGAAAAGCCAAATAAGAACTAATAATACAAAATCTTGATATTTTCCTAATTTAACTTGATCTCTATTTTTTAATAATAGTGAAAGAGCAACTCCTATAATAATCGAAAATAAACCAGGAACTAAAAATGCTAATATTCTATTAAATTCGTAACGATAGAAAAACATTGTTATGATAGGCAAGAGAATAATAATTCCAGCAACAATTAAGAATATTCCTAGGTATCCTAAAATTAATGGCCAACCCCTACTTTGTTTGTTATTTCTTTGATCAGCTATTTCATCTTCTAATGGTTTAACGAAACTCTTATTTAACTTAAATATATCTTTAAATTTAGTTTTTGGGTTTCTGCTATATTTAACCTTACTTTTCTTCATGCAAATATTATAATCATATAGGGAAAAAATGCCATTCTTAGTGAATTGTAAAAAGAAAAAAGATTCATCAATTTTTTTAAAAAAATTGATGGGGAAATACTGGAAAAATAATGATTGAATCAATAAAAAATATAATCGATAATATAAACACCACTTAGGGAGAAATATATATGAAAATGAAGAATAGACGTATGACGTGCCGTTCTTTTTCTAACAATTTAATAAAAGATAATATTCTTCATGATATTGCATCAATTGCCTCATTGGCACCTGTTGGAATGAATTTATATAATAAATTTCAAATAAAAATTGTTAATTCGATCAATGTTTATTACTTAAGAAAACATCTTATTGATCACTTTAAAGGTGAAGATGTCACTTATAATGCTGCAGGTATTATCATCATAAATATCGATGAAGAAACTTATAAAAAATACAAAACAACTTGTGATAAATCTGCTGGAGCAATTGCGGTTTTTATAGAATCACATCTGAAAAGATATCGATTAGGAGCGACTATTTCGGAAGCCATATATGATTTTTATAATAATTACAAAGTAAATTCGGTGTCTAAAGGCAATGTCGTTTTAAAAAATGGGGATTATGTACCAATTCTTGCTATTTTTATAGGATACCCTAAAAGGAAAAACCATAAAAAATCACATCATCCAATTAAGTCTATTTTCTACACTTATCATAAGGAAGACGATGATCGATTTCAATAGTATTAATAATAAATTTGATTTTTAATCTTATTTTCTAATTCTTCGCCAAATAAAGTTTTAATTATCATGAATGAAAAATCAATGACTGCTGCAGCACTTTTACCTGTAATCATATGTTTATCGCTTACACAATAAGCATCGATATAAGTGCCACCAAAGTCTTCATTCATTGAAGTAAAGCATGTATATTTGGTATCTTTTAAAAATCCTAAATGTCCTAAAATTGTTGGACCAGCGCAAATAGAGGCAATATATTTATTTTTTTTATAAAAATCTTTAACAATATCAATGAAAAATTCATTTTGTTCAAGTTCAATATATTCTGGACCACCTGCAATAAAAAGACATCCATATTCATTTAAATCAAGGTTCTTTAAATTAAGTAAATTTGATAATTGAATATTATATCTACCGGTTGCAGTGGTGCCATGAAGAGAGTATACATCGATTGTGATTCCGGCCCTTCTTAAAATAGCAATTGTTCCAACTGCTTCAATATCTTCAAATCCATTTGTTAATATGCACAATAATTTCATTTTTAATTCCTCCAACTTTTTATATATTTTAACTTATATAAAAAGTGTTGTTAAAACAATTTGAAATTACGAATTTTACTATAAAAATTTCTATTGATTAAAAGAAGAATATTATATTATAATATTTAAGCGCTGTTCAGGTGCGGCAAGTATGGGGCCATAGTTAAATGGGATAACGTTAGCTTTGCAAGCTTAAGTTCGGAGTTCGATTCTCCGTGGCTCCACCATATTTTGCCAGCGTAGCTCAGTTGGTTAGAGCGGTCGGCTCATACCCGGCATGTCGGGGGTTCGAATCCCTTCGCTGGTACCAATCTTGGACCATTAGCGCAATTGGTTAGAGCAAACCGCTCATAACGGTTGGGTTCTGGGTTCAAGTCCTAGATGGTCCACCAATTAAATTATAAATGGCTAATTGGAGAAATACCCAAGTGGTTGAAGGGGTCGGTCTTGAAAACCGATAGTAGGGTCATGCTCTAGCGAGGGTTCGAATCCCTCTTTCTCCGCCACTTTTTTGAAAAAGGTTACAATTAGAATTGTAATGTGCTACTATTAATATGTATCGCGGGGTAGAGCAGCCTGGTAGCTCGTCGGGCTCATAACCCGGAGGTCGAAAGTTCAAATCTTTCCCCCGCAACCAAATTTAACAAATTGTCCCTTAAAAGGGATTTTTTTGTATCAAAATTAGAAGAATGTTGCAAATTCTACAAAGCCTAGAATATTTGTTTGTTATTTTTGATATAATGTTTCAAGGAAAAAACGATGAATTATAACGAAATTATTTTTTGGTGTGATATTGCGATCGTGATTGCATATGTCGTTATGCTATTATTTTTTTGGTATTATCTCACTTATTTTTTCTTAAGTTTTAAAAAACCAAAAAAATACGAAAAAGCTGATAAATATACACGTTTTGCTGTAATAATTCCTGCAAGAGATGAAAGTAGAGTTATAAAGGGAATTATTTCATCTTTAGATAAACAAACTTATCCTAAAGAATTTTTTGATGCTTACATTGTTGTTGAATCAAAAGATGATCCTACAGTTAATATAGTTAAGAATTCTCGATATTCAATAGTCTATAGAGGGGAATTAACTAATAGAAGAAGAAAAGGATTTGCAATAGAAGATTGTTTATTAACTTTAAAGAGATTACGAAAATACAAAACATATGATGCATTCATGATTTTTGATGCTGATAATCTATTTGATGCAAATTATATTGAAAAGATGAATGATTTAAGAATTAGTGGTGGATATGAAGTTGGATTTGGTTATCGTAACTTTTTAAATGCTACTAAAAATTACATAACTATTAATAGTGCTATTCAACTCGCTATGTTAAATGGAGTATTTTCAAAAGGACGAAGTATTTTATTTGATAAAATAATGCTTAATGGAACTGGATACTATATTGATAGAGAAGTAATTGATGGAGCTGGTGGTTGGATTTTTAATGGGTTAACGGAAGACGTTGAATTAACTACATATTGTACATATCACAATGTAAAAATGGGGTATTGTGAAGAAGCGGAATATTATGATGAAGAACCTGAAACTCATAAAGTTATGCATAAGCAACATATTAGATGGGTTTGGGGTTATCTTGAAGATAAAAGAAGATTTAAGAAAAAAGGGGTTGATCATAACGCCAAGAAACGATGGGTTCGAAATTTAGCCATATTTGAATATAATTTTTTGTTGTGGCCTGTTGTGGTTTATTTTGTTTTAGCAATTATTTCGTTTTTAGTAATGTTTGCATTATTTTTATCGAGTTTTTATTTTGAACCTGAGATGGCTATATATTTGTTTTTGCATTCTTTAATTCCTCTTTCTTCTATATATTTATTAGGTTTTCTTGGGACGGCAGGAGTATTGATTGCAAATAGAAAACATTTCCAATTTACTTTTTGGCAAAACATGTTTGGATTATTTACTTTTTCTTTTTGGTTTTTTGATTTTATATTTGCCTTCTTTGATGGTTTATTTCATAAAAAGAAACGTATGTCTTGGACAAAGATTCCTCATAAAGGGAGCATTACTAACAAAAAAATAAAATAAAACTTAAATCTCCATGCATTTTAAAGTATAATTCATGCATGCCGACTTAGCTTAGTTGGTAGAGCAACTCATTCGTAATGAGTAGGTCGTAGGTTCGAATCCTATAGTCGGCACCAAAATGAAGAAAACATCGATTATCTCGATGTTTTTATTTTTTTGTATATGAATTTATTTTAAAGAATTTTTCAATTTTTTGGTGTATTATGTTAAAGAAAGAAGAATAAGGGAGCAAAATTATGATTATTAGTTCTATTAAAAATATTAAAAGTAGCGATTATACAAGTAAAAATTTAAAAACTGCAATTGAATTTATGAAGAATACTGATTTATTAAATTTACCAGCAGGTAAAACTGAAATTGATGGTAAAAATGTTTATGTTAATAGATCAAGTTATGTTGCTAAAAACTTTGAAGATACAACTCTTGAAGGTCATGAACATTACGCAGATATCCAACTTGTTTTAAAAGGAAAAGAAAAAATTGGATATATTGAAAGAGGACAAGATGGAATAGCTACGAAAATTCCTTATAATGCAGAAAAAGACGTAGAAAAATTTACTTCTACACATTTAGATGGAATAATTACTTTAAATCCTGGATTCTTTGCGATTGTATTTCCAGAAGATTTACACCAACCAGTTATTAAAGTAGATGATGAAATTGTTGAAAAAGTTGTTATAA
>CAVGUA010000081.1:12130-57288 GCA_963632335.1 Parabacteroides goldsteinii | reverse complement strand
GTATATATACTAACTACTGTAAAAATTCGAAAATCGAATTAATGTTATCACAATCGATTAAATAAATAAATGATGTTATAAGAAGTTTTAAATTTTTTTGAATTAAATAGCCTTCAATCAAATTAAAACCATATATGACGTGTTTTTTTCAACTATGAAATACTTCTTTTTCACTTTATTTCTAATTTTATCTATAATTAAAAAGTCCATTATTATTGGAGGTCAAAAAAATGAAGCAAAAATATAATCCATTATTTACACCATGGAAAATTGGTAATGTTGAAATAAAAAATAGAATAGTAATGACCTCAATGGGTGGAACTTGCTTATTTGGTTTTATGGAACCAAATCATTTTGATGAAGAAGCTGCAAATTTACTATATAAGGTTGCTAGAAATAATGTTGGCCTTATCCTTCCTGGTATCGCTCCAATCAAAGATGTTATGGGTGGAAAATGGTTATACCAAGGAAAAGGCAAATATAAAAAATTAGAAAAATATATGGAAAAATTCCATAGAACTGGCGCAAAACTTTTTGTTCAATTAACAGTTGGATTTGGAAGAGTTATGGCTTCTACTTCTTTAATGGAAACATTAGCAACCAATAAATTTTTAGGTACAATTGCTAAACCATTTTTAAATGTCGATTATGTTACTGCTTCATGTAGTAACTTACCAAATAGATGGTCTGATAAAACTCCTTCTAGACCATTAACTAAAGAAGAAATTAATGAAATTGTTGAAGCTTTTGCAAAAACTGCAAAATTGTGTAAGGATGCAGGCGTCGATGGAATTGAAGTTCACGCAGTACATGAAGGTTATACTCTTGATCAATTTACATTAAATTATTGCAACAAAAGAGATGATGAATATGGTGGAAATTTCGAAAATAAGTATCGTTTTGCAGTTGAAATATTAAAAGCTATCAAAAAAGAATGTGGAGAAGATTTTCCAGTTTCTTTAAGATTTTCTGTTGTTTCTAAAACTAAAGGATTTAGAGAAGGTGCACTACCTGGCGAAAAATATACAGAAGTTGGAAGAGACATTATAGAAGGAATTAAAGCCGCTCAATATTTAGAAAAAGCCGGATACGATATGCTTAATTGCGATAATGGAACATATGATGCTTGGTATTGGAACCATCCACCAATGTATATGCCATTAAATTGCAATTTTAATGAAGCTGAAATTATAAAGAAAAATGTAAAAATTCCAGTTGTGGTTGCAGGAAGAATGGAGCCTGAATTTAGCGCTGATGCAATACTAGAAAAAAGAATTGATGCAGTTGGTATTGCAAGACAATTTTTGGCTGATCCTGAATGGGTTACTAAATTAATTAATGATCAAGAAGATGATATTAGACCTTGCATATGTTGTCATAATGGCTGTTTTAATTTATGTCACTATAAGGGAGTTGGTAACGACCAAAAATTAAGTGATACATTAGGAATGTGTAGATGTGCAATAAATGCTGAATCTATGCAATCAAAGAAATATAAAATTGTTAAAACTAAAAATCAAAAAACAATTGCTATTATTGGTGGCGGAATTGCCGGAATGGAAGTTGCTCGTGTTGCAGCTTTAAGGGGACATAAACCTATAATTTATGAAAAAACTAATGATTTAGGCGGCGTATTTATTGCTGCTTCAAGTTTTGATTTTAAAGAAAAAGATAAATCTTTAATCAATTGGTACAAATATCAAATGAAAAAATTAAATATCAAAGTCAAATATAATTATGAAGTTACAAATTTAGATGAGATTCGTGCTGATAAAATCATTATTGCAACTGGTGCAACACCAAGAATTTTAAAGATTAAGGGTGCAAAAAATAATGTAATTAATGCTGTCGATTATCTAACCAATAATCCACAAATCGGCGAAAACATTGTTATTGTTGGTGGTTCTTTAACAGGATGTGAAATTACTTATAAATTATTTAATGAAGGCAAAAAACCAGTAATCATCGAAATGAAAGATGATTTAATCGCCGTAAGAGGAGTTTGTCTTGCGAATTCATCATATTTAAGAGATTTCTTTAAGTTACATAAAGTACCTGTATATCTAAATTCTGGTGTTAAAGAAATTAACGGCAACGAAATAACTATTAAAACAAAGAATAATCCTGATACAGTATTAAAATTTGATAATATCATTTCTTGCATTGGTTACACCCCAAACCCATTATCTAAAAAGCATGATTTAGTTGGCGATTGTTATAAAGTAGGCAATTTAAAAGATGTCATTTGGAGAGCATGGGATATTGCTATGAAATTATAAAAAGAGCTAAGAACCTATATAGATTTTCAAATATGGAGTATCAATAAATCACATTTGAAAACTTAATTTTTTGATTTATAAAATTGTATATTTTTTAACTAAAAAGATATAACAAAACATATTTATTTTTTATATAATATTTTCACGAATTAAAGGAGAGATTTTATGGGAAAGTTTAAAAGCGCTCTTGTAACTATTTTAGCAATTGTCATTGGTTTACCTATTGCAGGTGTAGGCGGTATTGCTGCGTACGATTCAATTAGGTTTGGTGATTATTATAAAAATGCAGAAAAATTATATAAAATTCCTGGAATACACGATAACTATATTCCTCAAGGATTATCATATTCAGAAAACTATAAGGTATTTTTAAATTGTGGTTATATGAATGATGATTCTGCTTCAAGAATTTATATTACTAATGAAGATGGTAACACCACAAAATACGTTTCATTAAAATATAATGGCGAATTATTTAAAAGACATACAGGTGGTATTGCTGTACATGGAGAAAAAGTATACATTTCTAATGCAAAAAAATTATATGCTTTATCTATGAGTGATTTAGTTAATGCTTCAAATGGAGATTATGTAAATATTGAGACAGAACAAAAAGTACATACTAATTCAAGTTTTTGTTTTGCATCGAGTACAATGATGTATGTTGGTGAATATTATGATGGAAATAAATATACCACCGATGAAACTCACTATATCAAGAATGACGAACAAGAGAGCCATGCCTTTGTTTTAGCTTACCCATTTATTGGCGATCTTGTTTCACCACTTCCACTATATGGTTATGCAGTTACTAATAATGCTCAAGGAATGTGTATAACTGATTCAGGGAAA
The DNA here is from genome assembly GCA_963632335.1 of Parabacteroides goldsteinii. GTDB lineage: Bacteria > Bacillota_I > Bacilli_A > RFN20 > CAG-826 > Onthovivens. The sequence goes on along the minus strand of CAVGUA010000081.1, from coordinate 54,157 downwards.
ATTGTTATTAGTACATCGTGTGGAATCAATCCTTCAAAACTTCTTTCATATAAAGTAAATTCAAACACCAAAAGTCAAAAATATGAACATGAAGATTTCTTACTTCCAATAAGCATTACCTTTTTAGGAAATAATGAACTTGTAAACGAAATATCTGGTCCTGCCATGAATGAAGAAATTACTTATAAAGATGGATATGTTTATGTTAATAATGAATCAGCATGTAATAAATATATCTATGGCAAATTCACAAGAGCTAAATATATTTATAGAATTAAAATGAATTAACAAAAAACTTCCGATTTATTCGGAAGTTTTTTAATAAATAATCTTCTTATTTGGAAGTAATTCCAATAATCTTTTCAAATCTTCACCTTTTATGGTAAATGAACAAGTATCAATTCCAGCAGCATAAATTAATTCTTCAAATGAATAACACTTCTCATCAACTAAATAAACTAGATTTTCATCGTAGCCAAAAGGAGAAACACAACCAACAACTTCTTTAAAAACATCTTCGATTTCTTCAGCAGGAACTAAAGATACTTTTTCATTAACTAATTCTTTAACATATTTTTGATCTACTCTAGTTCCTTCAATAGTCAAAAAACAATAATATAAACCTGTTTTCTTTCCTTTCATTAATAAAGCTTTCGCTTCTTGACCACTAATATGAAGTTCTTCATCAATTTTATGAGCTACTTCGTAATTTAAACATGATTCATGATGATATTCTTTATAAGGAATATTTTTATTATTTAAAAGCTCAAAAGTTTTATTTTCCATATTGACTCCTTTTTAGTCATTATAACAAAAAAGCACCTTTCGGTGCTATTTATTTCATTTGTGGTGCCCCATCGCAGAGTCGAACTACGCATAGATCCTTACCATGGATCCGTTATACCGATTAACTAATGGGGCTTAATCACGCCTTATTATTTTATATGAACTTGACACATATTTCAATAACTTTATAGCGTGCTATTCAGCCTCTTTAGCAAGCAAATCATAAACAAATGCGTTTGTAATTTCTATATTTACAATTTCACCCTCTAAATGCTTATTATTTGATTGAAGAATAATACTTCCATCAATATCATCAGGAGAATTAAATTGACTCCTAACTTCATATTCATTATTTCCTAAAACCTTAGTAATAATTGCTTTAAATTTCTTTCCAACTAATCCTTTATTTAATTCATAAGAAATTTTCTTTTGTTCATTCATTAAAGCATCTTTTCTAGAAGCTTTAACTTCTTCATCAATTTGTCCATCAAGCAAACTTGCTTTTGTGCCTTCTTCTTTAGAATAAGTAAATACTCCAAGATGATTGAATTTAATTTCTTTAATAAAATCTAAAAGTTCTTTTGCTTCCTCATCTGTTTCACTAGGAAAACCAGAAATTAAAGTAGTTCTTAAAATTGCATCAGGAACAATTCTTTTTATTCTTTCATATAAAGATAAAATTGATTCCTTTGTATCATGTCTATTCATTAATTTTAAAATCCTAGATGAGCAGTGTTGTAATGGTATATCAAAATAATGAACAATCTTATTTGACTTCGATATAAGCTCTAAAATTTCATCCGTGATACCTTCAGGATAAGTATATAAAACCCTAATAAATTCAAAGCCTTCAATCTTATCTAATTCTTTAAGCAACTTATATAAATTAGTTCCATTTTTTAAATCTTTTCCATAACTTACAGTGTCTTGAGAAATCACAATTAATTCTTTAATGCCGTTTTTCGCTAAATCCTTTGCGTATAAAATAAGTTCATCAAAATCATAACTATGGAATCTACCTCTAATAAATGGAATAGAACAAAATGCGCAAAAATTATCGCATCCTTCAGATATTTTTAAATAAGCAGAATATGAAGGAGTTGATAAAACTCTATTAAAAATATCAAATTCATCATCAACAACTTCTCTATTTAAGACTTTATTAATTATATTTTGAAGATTTGGATATTCTTTCAAAGAAACAAAGGCATCAACTTCTGGAAATTCTTTGACTAAATCTTCTTTATAACGTTCTACTAAACAGCCTAAAACAATTGTCTTCTTTTTATATTTTAAAGCTTCGATAATAACATTTATTGCTTCAACTTTTGCATCTAAAATAAATCCACAAGTATTGATAATAATTAAATCACTTTGATTCAAATCTGTGACAATATTAAAATCTTCTTGAGGAAGCATAGCTAAAATTGATTCGCTATCAACAGTGTTTTTAACACATCCTAAAGAAACTAAACCAACGTTATACATTTTATTTGTCTCTTCTATTTTGTTCATTTAATTTAAGAATAGATGGTAAAACTTTCTTAAAATCATCAAAATTTTTAATTCTAAATTCCCAGTTTGGACTTCCACAAATTCCAGGAACATTCATTCTTGAATACGAGCCTAAATTTAAGAAATCCCACATTGGAATAATTACATAGTCAGCAATGGATTCATAAGCATAGTTCAAGAATTTTTCACTTATGGTTCTTCCTTTAACTTTCAAAATCTTCATCTTTAATTTGACTTGATTTTGCTCTTCTTCCTTTAAACTTTTAAACCATCCAACAAGAGTGTCATTATCATGAGTTCCTGTATAAACAATTTGATTTTGCTCAATCTTTAAAGTTGGGTTTAAGAAGTTAAATTCCAAAATATACATTCCAGGGAACTTATAATGATTTTTGAGTTCAAGAACTGAAGGGAATAAATCTCCTAAATCTTCTGCAACAATATCTAATTTGATATCACTCTTTTTTAAAGTATCAAAAAAATCATAAGCTGGGCCTTTAATCCATTTTCCAACTTCAGCTGTTGGGCATGATGATGGAACTTTCCAATATGTATCAAAAGCTCTAAAGTGATCAATACGTAAAATGTCATACATATTAGAAGCATATTTAAATCTATTTATCCAAAATTCATAACCTTCTTTTTTAAGTTGGTCCCAATCATAAATAGGATTACCCCATCTTTGACCAGTCTTACTAAAATAATCAGGTGGAACACCTGCTATATAAGTAAATCTATCTTGGTCATCGAGTAAGAAATCGTCTTGATTTTCCCAAACATCGCTAGACATACCACCAACATAAAAAGGAATGTCGCCCATGATTTTTATACCATTATCATTAGCATATTTCTTTAATTTCATAAATTGCTTAAAAGCAATAAATTGACACCATTTAAGATATAAAATTTCTTTTAAATATTTTGAATAATTAAACTTATGTTGATAAGGATCATATCTTTCAACAGTATCCCATTTATTCCATTCAAGATAATTATTTTTAAGGAAAATAATATGGAATTTAGCATAATTATCAAGCCACTTATTTGCTTTTTCAAAATCTTTAAATTCTTTAGATTCAGTATCCTTTTGAGATTTAAAAGCTAAACGCAAATATTTTTCTTTAAATTCTCTTACAGCTTCATAATCAACTCGATCACTAGACTTATTAAAAGTTTTTAAGGTTTTTAAATACCCTTCTTTAACAAGTTCTTTTAAAGAAATGTAGATAGGATCGATAGCTTCTCCACATTCTGATTGATAAGGTGAATTACCATATCCAACAGGATTTAATGGCAAAACTTGCCAAATTTTAATTTTAGCTGATTTAATTAAATCAATAAATTCATAGGCACTTTCGCCAAAATCACCTATTCCTTGATCTCCTGGAAGTGAGGAAATCGCCATTAAAATACCATTTGTTCTCATATAAAAATAATTATAGTTAAACAAGGATTAAAAAGGTAGTAGAAAATATTCTTTTGTAAATTTTCATGAAAATAGAATTTTTAAAAAATCTCTAATTTAAATATATAAATATATTTATGTTGAAAAAGTAGGTTGTTTTATGATATTTTATTAGTCGTTATTTTAATTATTTGGAGGTTTGATTTATGAAAATGAGAAATGTTGCAATTATTGCCCACGTTGATCATGGTAAAACTACATTAGTAAATCAACTTTTAAAAAGCTCCAATACTTTTAGAGAAAACGAAAAGATTCAAGATCGTGTTATGGATAGCGATCCTATTGAAAGAGAAAGAGGTATTACAATTTTAGCTAAAACAACATCCATTTTATATAAAGACACAAAAATCAATATTCTTGATACTCCAGGGCACGCAGATTTTGGCGGTGAAGTCGAAAGAATTATGCACATGGTCGATGGTTGTTTATTACTCGTTGATGCTTTTGAAGGAACAATGCCTCAAACACGTTTTGTTCTTAAAAAAGCCATCGAAGCTAATGTTAAACCTATTGTTGTTATTAACAAAGTTGATAGACCAAATGCAAATCCTGCTAAAGCAGTTGATGAAGTATTAAATTTATTCATTGAACTTGGTGCACCAGATGATTTCTTAGATTTTAAAGTTGCGTATTGTAGTGCTTTAAATGGTACATCATCTTTAGATCCTTTATTATCAACTCAACAAGAAGGAATGACGCCAATATTCGATTTAATTTTAAGTGAAATTCCAGAACCACGTGTTACTGAAGAAGGTCCACTTCAAATTCAAGTTGCAATGCTTGATTATAATGACTATGTTGGTCGTATGGGTATTGGAAGAATCCAAAGAGGAACAATTAAAAATGGCACTTTAGTAAGTTGTGCTAGAAGAGATGGATCAGTTAAACAATTTAAAATTCAAAAGGTTATTGGCTATTTCGGTCTTAAAAAGCAAGAAATTGAATCAGCAAATGCTGGCGATATAGTTGCTATTGCTGGTTTACCAGATATTAACGTTGGAGAAACAATTTGTGATAATTCACTTATTGAACCACTTCCACCAATCCATATTGATGAACCAACTATGACTATGACTTTTGGTACAAATAGTTCCCCTTTTGCTGGAAATGATGGTGATTTATTAACAGCAAGACAAATTCAAGAAAGATTAAATAAAGAAGTTCAAAAAGATGTTTCTTTAAAAGTCACTAGAGTTCCAAATTCAGAATCTTGGGTTGTCGCTGGAAGAGGCGAATTACATCTTGGTATCTTAATTGAAAATATGCGTAGAGAAGGTTATGAACTCGAAGTTTCACGACCTGAAGTTATTATAAAAGAAATCGATGGCGTTAAATGCGAACCATTTGAAGATTTATCAATTGAAGTTCCTAACGAATTTGTTGGTGATATTATGACTGCTTTAGGAACAAGAGATGCTGAACTTGTTAATATGGATGCAGGAGATGCTAATACTAAAATTGATTACATCATTCCATCAAGAGGTTTACTTGGATTTATTTCAAATTTCTTAACATTAACTAAAGGATACGGAATTATATCTCATACTTATAAAGACTATAGACCACTTGAAAAGAAAGATTTAGGCGAAAGACAAATTGGTGTTTTAGTTGCTACTGAAAAAGGTATGGCAACACCTTATGCAATTCAACACGTTGAAGAAAGAGGTGTTATGTTCATTGCTCCTGGCGTTGATGTCTATGAAGGTATGGTAGTTGGCGAAAATAAATATGATACTGATTTATCAGTTAACGTTTGCGCAACTAAAAACTTAACAAACCAAAGATCATCAAATAAAGATTTCACAGTTGTTTTAAAAGTCCCAAGAAAGATGTCTTTAGAAGCATGCCTTGACTATATTAATAGTGATGAACTTGTTGAAATTACACCAAAAACTTATAGAATCAGAAAGAGAATTTTGAATACTGCTGATCGTAAAAAGTTTGATGCAAGAGCTAAGGCAGAAATCCAAAAATAAACGATAAAAAATAATCCATGCGGTTACCGTATGGGTTTTTTAATTAAGTGCAAGTATGAAACTACAAAATTCATACTTGCACTTTTACTTTATTCAATTGATTTTAATGACTCAGACATTGAAATTTTATTTACTCTTCGGGTGATGATTAAATTAACAACTAAAGCTGTAATAAAAGATAATGCAAAGCCAAACAAATAAGAAATTGGGGCCACATAATAATAGAAACTAACAAGTGGTGTTTTATTAACAAACAATACAATAAATGTTAATGGATAACCTAAAAATAATCCTAAAGTTGCACCAATCATTGTTAAAATCATTACTTCATAAATTAATGATGCAGCAATCTCTCTTCGTTTAAATCCTAAAACCCTAAGGGTGGCAATTTCCCTTTTTCTTTCTTCAAAATTAAGAATTGCTAGATTAATTAACACAATAACTGCAAGTATAATAGCAAATACTTTAATAACAATTGTCATTTGACCAATTGCCGAAACATAACCATTAATTGTATCCATTCTTTCTATACGTGTCATAGATGAACTTACGCCATCTAAATCCTTAATCTCCAATGATATTTTATCGACATCGTCGATATTTTTCACATTCACCCATGCATTTGTTTTATAATCAACTAAATTTTCAAGTGTTTGATGATAGATAAATAAACCCTTAATCGAGAATGTGTAAAAAACTTTATTTACATAAAAAGTATATTCTTGACCATTAAGGATAAACGTAACTTTATCATCTTCTTTAACACCTAATTGTTCAGCGGTAGATTCACTTATTCCAATTCCATCATCCAACCACTTTTCATATTTAAAATTAGTAGAATCATATCTATCAAAATAAATAACTTGTGTATTGATAAAATTTTCCTTATCTAAATCAGTCGCTTGAACAGAAATTACTGTATATTCTTCACAATTACTTACACCATCGATATTTTCAATTTCATCTTTTAATGATAAAGTTCCTGGACTATAAGTAACATTTACATCGGTACAATAGTAACTATTCATATCAAGATCTTTGCCATAATTAATTGTGTCATCAATTCCAAAACCACAAATTAGTAAGCCTGTACAGCCCATAATTCCAATAATGACCATCAAAGATTTTGTAAAATGAATTTTAATATTTCTTAAAGCCATCATCATTGAAGTATGTTTTGTTTCATGCTTAGTTTCATGAAATTTATAATTAGGTGCTTTAGGTCTCATTGAATCAGCGGGACTTAGTATAAGTTCGTTATGAATGATAATCGATGTTAAAACTGAAACTAATAATATAATCAAAACAATAACCAAAAGCATTTCTTTTATTGGCCAATAATAATTAAATTTAGGCAAGCTATATAAAAGTTTATATTTGGTATCCAAAACTTTTGCAATTGTAAGTGGCCCAATAATTGCTCCTAATAAAGTTCCAATTAATGCAACTGTTGACATTAATGACATGTAATAAAAAACTATTCTTCCTTTTCTAACACCTAAAGATTTTAAAGTTCCAATTTGCATCCTTTGCTTTAAAATCATTTGAGAAATAGTCGTTAAAACTACTAAAATTGCTACAACAAAGAATATAACAGGGAAAACATATGTTAATTGTTTAGCTTGTTGAATATCATTTTGAACAACGCTATTACTAGGTAAATTATCCTTGTTCATAATTGAAGAAAGACGATTATTTTTTTGAAAATAAGTATTTAAATCATCTATATATTCGTCTCTTGTTATATTTTCATTCAATTTAACAACGTATTGATTATTTAAATTTGTTAGTAATTCATCAAGGTCACTACTATCACTCAAAATATTATCTCTAATTGTTTCAAATATCGCCTTAGTATAATTAGTAGCCGTATCATCATATGTATCAATAATTTTATTTACCGATTTATAAAGAAAATATTTGTTACCTAGTAAAAAATAAGCACTATTAAATTGGGCATTTTGTATATTTTCAGGTTGTGACATATAAGCAGAAACTTTAAATTTTAAATTTGTTTCTTCGCCTTTAAAAGCGCTACTAATATGATTTTTTGCATCAATTCCTAAAGGTGTATCACCTAAACTAGAAATTATTCCATTAAAAATACTTGCTAAAGAACTAGATGAATAAGAAATTTCAACATCATCTCCTAACTTAGATTTTTCAAATCTAGTTTTATATTCATAAGGTATATATAAAAAGAAATAATCTTTATCTTCTTCATATACATTATTTAATTCAACATCATATGCTTTGTTAATTGTTGGAAGATTTTCACTCATTAAACCATATGTAGAATAACCTTCGTACATTGCTGGCATAATAAGTCTCTTTTCGATTAATTTTTTATCATCATCTTTATTAAATTTTGCAATATTATTGTAATCATCTTCATTATAGTCATTTACAGTAATCCAAACATCTGCAAGGTTTCCATGATTAGAATCATAAACTTCTTCGACTCTTTTATTAAATTCATAAGCATTTGCAGTTAATCCTAAAAATAAAGAAACACAAGTTGCTAAAATAAAAATAATTGCAATAAATTGCAGGAAATTACGAGATATGTCTCTCCTTAATTTTTGAGCCAATACCCAAGTTGTTCTTACCATTTTATATCTTCTGCTTTCTTTGGATTTTTAATAACTTCATTTGAAATAATATGACCATCTTGAACTTTAATAATTCTATCTGCAATTATTGAGATAGCTCTATTATGAGTAACAATAATTACTGTTTTCTTTTGTTCTTTTGCTACTTTTAATAACAAAGAAATGATTTGTGCGCCAGTTTTCGAATCAAGCGCACCGGTTGGTTCATCACAAAGAAGTAACGTTGGGTTCTTAACAAGTGCACGTGCGATAGCAACTCTTTGTTGCTCTCCTCCACTAAGTTGAGAAGGAAAATTCTTCTCTCGATCCTTTAATCCAACAAGTTCCATAACTTTATGAACATCATATGGATTTTTAACTAAACTTGCAGCTAAATATACATTTTCATAAGCATTTAAATTTGGCATTAAATTGTAGAATTGGAAAACAAAACCAATATCTTCCCTTCTAAAACGAGCAAGATCTTTTTCTTTCATTTTCGTAACATTTTTCCCATCTAGAAAATAACTACCATCGCTTGCCTTATCCATTGCACCTAATATATTTAAAAGAGTAGTTTTGCCAGCTCCACTAGGTCCCAAAATAACAACTACTTCACCTTTTTTAATTGAAAATGAAGCGTCTTCTAAAGCCACTATCTCAGCTTGGTTTTTCTTTTTATTTCCATATACTTTGGAAATGTTTTTACACTCTAATTGATTCATTGTCCTTCCCTCGCAAGTTTAAAATAATGTTGAAAATATTCTTAATATTGACCACCAAATTTTCTTTAGTTTAGATATTTTTAAGTAATTACTAAAATAAATTTCTTTTGAATCTTTAATCATTTCTTTTAAGTCGTTATCCATATCTTCCACTTCTTTACCACCATAAAAGAAAATTCCATTTTCATAGTGAAGATATAAACTCCTAAAATCAAAATTGATTGTTCCTGTCTCTGCCATAACACCATCAACAACAATCATCTTTTCGTGATTAAAACCTGGTTTATATTCGTAAATCTTTACACCATTAACAAGAAGCGTTCCATAAAAACTTCTTGTGCACTGGTATACTAATTTTTTATCAGGAGTTCCAGGAGTGATTATTCTTACATCTATCCCTGATTTTGCGGCAACCTCTAGTGATGTAATTAATTCTTCATCTAAAATTAAGTAAGGAGTAGAAATATAAATATATTTATTAGCTTTAGAAATCATTTGTAAAAATACATTTCTAGCAGTGTCTTCTCCATCAAAAGGTTCTTCACCAAAAGGAATGACAAATCCTCTTTGCTTTTTATTTTCTCTAACATCTAATTTTTCATTTGTGTAATAAGAATATTTAGAAACATCAATTAAAGTCTCTTCTTCTTTTTTCTTTTTTTCAAAGAAATGCCATATTGATAAGAAGAGTGTTGTTAGACCATTCACTGCTGGTCCTTTAAGCATTACACAATTATCCTTCCATAAACCATATTTTGAACCAATGTTAATGTATTCATCAGCAATATTTATTCCACCAGTAAAACCAACAACTCCATCAATTATAGTAATTTTTCTATGATCACGATTATTTTGACGAATATCTAAAAATGGTCTAATAACATTAAATGGATAACATTTGATTCCTGCTTTTCTAACTTCTTTATAGAAAAAAGATGACATTTTGCTAGAACAACCAAAATCATCGTAAATAAGTCTAACATCTACGCCTTCTTTGACCTTATCAACCAAAACACTAAAAATTGAATCAAAAAATTCACCTGATTGCATAATAAAATATTCTAAAAAGATGAATTTCTTAGCTTTTTTTAACTCATCAACCATTGGATTTAAACTTAAATCACCAATTTTAAAATACGTAACTTCTGTATTTGTATATGTGCCACTATTTGCATTTAAATATAAATAATTCGCAATATTCCCTGCATTTGCACTTTTTTTAGATAATGCCACAAGTTCTTTAGAACAATCTGGTTTTAGTTTTACTGATAAATCGTTAATTACAGCAAACCTTTGTGTTCGCATTTTTTTGGTTGTTAATTTATTAGCAAAAAGCAAGTATAAAAAACCTCCAACAAAGGGGAAACAAATAACCACTACTAACCAACTTATCTTAAAAGAAGCTTCAACTTTTGTATTAGCAATAAATAAACCTATAATTGAATCAAAAAGCAATAAAACAATAAGCGATCCAATATAATATTCAGTGCCAAAAGGAGTCAAAATTAAAACTATGAAAAAACTAATTACAAGGATAACTTGTAAGAGAAATAGTAATGCGCTAATAAAAACTCTTAGTTGAAATCTGTTCCTTCTTTTCATAATAAAAACATTATCTTATTTTTATAAATAAAAATAAACCAAAAACCTAATCAATTTAGAATGTTTTAACTACTTCTAATAAATTCTTGTAATCGTCAAATGTCTTTACACCTAATTTTTCTAATCGCCATTTTGAATTGTGACCTTTTGTAAAAAGTAGACAATTAAATCCTAACTCTTTAGAAACTTCATAATCATGAATTGTATCACCAATCATAATTGTTTCATTTGGATTAACATTATGCAATTTAGCATATGCTTTCCCATATTCTATTTTTGAACCGCCTAGATCATTTCTAGCACCACACGTTCCTTCAAACATATCATAGATTCCTAAAAATTTAAGTTGTTCATCTAAGAATTCTTGTTTGGTTGCAGATAAAACAAATAATCTATAGCCATTCTTTTTTAAATCTTTCAAAGCTTCAACAATACCATTATAAAGATAAGTCTCTTTAGACCATCTTGAAAAATATTGTTTATTAAAAAAGTCCGCTGCATCCAAGAAATTTTCATTCTTGATTCCTATGCAATCATAGTATTCCTTTACTGGAAAAAAGAACTTATCTAAATACTCTTGCATCGTGTATGGTCTAAGTCCATTTCTTTCCATCATAACTTGTTCAATATTACAACAAAGCTCAAGATCATTTAAAATGGTGCCATTAAAATCGAAAAATATATTTTTTATCATAAATTACTTATCGAATAAAGCTCTAAATATACCTAAAAATTTCTTATATTTAAGAAGTTTTTCATCATTAGTTTCTTTACCTTTAGCAACTAAAGCGTCAAGTAATGAAAGAATTTTATTTTCTTCATCATCAATATCAAGATTTTCTTGAACATTATCCAATACCTTTTCTTTTAATAAATTTAATAAAGGAACAACAATTTCATCATCTTCACTAGACTCTTTCTTTAAAAGCATCAAAGAAACAGCTGCATATAATTCTTTTTCTAAATCTTCTTCATCAAAAATGTTTTCTTCAATACCATGATTTGTCATTTCAGGGTCGATTTCTTCTTCGGCTTCTATATGCTCAACTTCTGTATTTTCTTCTTCTGACTCTGGTTGTTCAACCCCAACATTTTCTTCTTCAACTTCAGGTTGTTCAACCCCAACATTTTCTTCTAAAGTTTCTTCAACTTCATTTTTAACTTCTTCAGCTTCAGGAATTACTTGTTCAGTTTCATGAATGACTTCTTCAGGTTCACGAATGAAATTTTCTTGTTCAGGAGCAACATTTTCTTCCTGAATGTTTTCATTGTTCTCTTCGAAATGTGGTTCTTCTTCATGATATTCCTCATGATATTCTTCTTCATGAACTGGTTCTGCTACTTCGTCACTATATTCTTCTTCAGCAAAAGCTGAAGCGACTTCTTCTGGAGAAATTTTGTATCCTCTTTCAACACCCATTCTATAAAGAGTTTCAACTTTTTCTGGATCTGGATTTTGAATAGAATCTAATGGAAGCATTTCACCAAACATATTGAAATATCGAGATTCGAAAGTTTCATCTTCTTCATTATGTTCTTCATTTTGATCAAATTCAGGATGTTCTTCCTCTTCAAGTTTAGGAGCATTAAATTCTTGATATGGAGCAGCACTTTCTTCTTCGTGCATCTCATTTTCGTTATGTGTTACTTCTTCAGGTTTTTCAAAAAAGAAACCATTCTTATTTTCGTAATGAACATGTTCATAATGCTCACTTTTATTTACTTCAGGTTTATTATTTTCGCCATTTTGAATATTAATTGATGTAGTATTTTCAACTTTACGGCTATCAAGATTATATAATCTTTGACTGCCACAATATGGGCAATAATCGCCATTTTCAGTTTCTCTTCCACAAACTAAACACCTATAATGACCAGTTTTTCCCTCTGATTCAATAGGAACAATTTGAGAAGAATCGCTTCCACAAAATGGACACATTTCATTGTTATCAATAATTTGACCACAAACTAAGCACTTGTATTTCATATTTTACTCCTTAAATAGCATAGCTTTTTCTATATCATTAACTTCTTTTATAATATTCCCAGATAAACAATAACAACCATCATCAGTGACTAATAAATCATCTTCAATTCTAACACCTATACCAAGTTCCTTGAAATATAAGCCTGGCTCATCACTAATAATGTTTCCACTAACAAGTGGCATTGTTATGTTCATTGGATCATGGCAATCTAAGCCAATATGATGAGATACGCTGTGATAATAAACATTCCGAATATCTTCTAAATTTTTAATTAAATTGGCTTCAAGACACTTTCTTGCCATATATTCAACAGCTTTTTGTTGTAATTCTTTCAAAGTAATTCCTGGTTTAACAGATTTAATAATCATTTTATTGCAACCAAGAACTATTTCGTAAATTTGTTTTTGTTGTTCGCTAAATTTACCATTAACCGGGAATGTACGTGAAATATCACCACAATATCCATTATTTTTTGCACCTAAATCAAATAAAACTAAATCGCCATCAGTAAGTTTCGAACTTCCATTTGGATAGTGCAAAATTACAGCATTTTTCCCACTTGCAGAAATAGTAGGAAACGATAAATCGGAATTATCATAATCGCTTACAGCATATTTAAATAAAGCAGATAATTGATATTCATACATGCCAGGTTTAATAGCGCCAATGATTTTATTTAGACCAATCTTGGTTTTTGCAACAGCTTGCTTAAGTTCTTCAACTTCTTGAGCGCTTTTAACGGCTCTTAAATCACAAATGGTTTTATAAACATCAAAGAATTTAATATCTTTATGCTTTTCTTGCATTTGTTCCATTATTTCTCTAGTTGTTGTTCTTTCAGCAACTTTAATTTCAGAATCCAAATCTAAATAAATCTTATCAAAAAGACCATAAGCATGAGTATCTTTATTTAAAATCATATTCATTTGCGCTTCAAAAGTATTTAAGAATAAAACATTATTTACCCCGCTTAATTTTGAAGCTTGATCGCTTGTTAATCTTTTTCCAGTCCATTTTTCTTTATTTTCATCATATTCTGATACAAATAAAAATTCTGTAACTATTTGGTCGTTTTTAACCGCAACAAGAATTGAACCTTCTTGTTCAATATTAGTTAAATAATAGAAATTTCTATTCCCTATAAAATCATATGTCTCATCAGCACTGCTTTTTTTAGCAATACCGGCATAAAGAATTAAGACGCTATTATCATCTAATAAACTATATAATTTGGCTCTTCTATCTTTAAATTCTTTAACGTTTATCATAAGATACCCTTTCTATTTAACAATTTTATTAACTATATCATCAAATTCCTTAAATGAAATTTCTTCGGCTTTTCCTTCATCAATTAAATTACTTACTCCAACTTTAATTGGTAATTGTCCAAGTAAATCAATACCCTCGTCTTTTGCAACTTCGCTAGCATGTGATTTTCCATAAATTTCTATATGTTCTTTACAATTTGGGCATTCCACATATGACATATTCTCGATGAGACCGAGAACTTTTACATTCATTTGCTTTGCCATATTAACAGCTTTTTTAACAATTACACTAACAAGATCTTGAGGTGAAGTAACGATAATAACACCATCTAAAGGAATCGATTGGAATGTAGTTAAAGTAACATCTCCAGTTCCTGGTGGCATATCAATTAATAAATAGTCTAATTCTTCCCATAAAACATCTGTATAAAATTGAGTTAATAAACTCGAAATTAATGTTCCTCTCCAAATAATAGGATCAGTTTCGTTAGGCAAAAGCATATTTGACGAAATAACTTTAATACCTGTTTTAGTAACGGCTGGAAAAATTAAACTAACTCCATCACCAGTTGCTTGTTCATGGATATTAAAAGTTTTTGGAATTGATGGACCAGTAATATCTCCATCTAAAATTCCAACTTTATATCCTAGTTTATTTAAAGATACAGCAAGCATTGAAGTAACAAATGATTTTCCAACGCCTCCTTTACCACTAACAACACCTATTACATGTTTAAAACTACTCTGAGAATTTGGTTTAATTTTTTCAATTCCACTTCTTCCGGAACAATTTTCTACAGAACAACCTTCACATTTATGATTGCAATTTTCTTGATCACTCATTTACATAACCTCTTTAGAACGTTTTACTACTTCTTTTTTTAAAATTTTGACTTTTGGATAGAACATAGAATCTAAATCATCATCAAAATTTAAAGGAGCATAAAAAACTATAGATATTTTATCATTAAAGACTGTTGATTTAATAAGAAAATGCTTTTTGGAAAGATAATTTTTAAAAATATCATAAGAATCCAATTCAACTTCTACAGAAATCTCATTTTCTTCGATAATTTCATAAAATTTTGCATTACTCACAATTGAAGATGCACTTAAAGAATAAGTTCTAAGTAATCTTCCGCTTCCTAAAAGCACCCCACCAAAATATCTAACAACAACAATTGCACAATTATTTAAGTTTTTATTTTCAATTACAGAAAGAATTGGCTTACCTGCACTACCTTGAGGTTCTCCATCATCTGAATATTTAATTTCACCATTGATTTTATATGCATAACAATGATGTCTAGCCTTATTATGCTCTTTTTTAATCTTATTTAACTCTAAAATAAAATCATCTTTAGATGACACAGGGAAAAGATATGTTATGAATTTTGACTTCTCTACATCTATTTCGTTTTCATAAAAATCTTTAATAATAAATTCCATATAAATATTTCTTTCAACAATAATTATAGTATAATTATTGACAGGTAAAAACAATGAACGAGAAGAAAAAGTGCCCAAATTGCGGATTATTAATTGATGAAGATTTAGAAAAATGCCCTTATTGCGGGTATAACATTAAAGAAAACGAAAATAATGTTACTAAAGATATAAAAGATGAACCAATTGTTAAAGTTGAAGAGCCAAAAACAAAGGCAAGATGGCTTGTTTTTGCCGAAAGAAGAGATGTTTCAATTGCAAAAGAAATTCCTTTATTCTTATTCATGGTACTGGGATTAACATTAATTTCACTAGTTTTCCAAATCGTTACATTATGGATTAATCCTTATTTTTTAGAATCAGCAGCTGGAAGTGCAATGACAAATTTTTCAATTTATTTTGTAGCTTTTGGAACATGCTTGTTAATCATAAATAAAGATGTAACAAAGATTTTCTATAAATTTAAAGAAAGACGTACTTGGATTTATGGAATTGCATATGGCTTTTTCCTTATAATTGCATCAGCACTTTATAATATGCTATCAAATTTAATATTTGGAAATGTTGGGAGTAACAATAACGAAAATTCAATTGATGCAATAGTTGCTAGTTTTCCTGTTCTTTCACTTATTGTCTTTTCATGCATTGGTCCAATTTGTGAAGAATTTGGTTATCGTTTAGGTTTATTTAGTTTTTTAAGAAGATATAATCGAATTCTTGCTTATATTGTTTCTGCTATTATTTTTGGATTTATTCATTTTGACTTTTCGTCTTTTAATGATAGCGCTCAACTAAGTGTCGAATTAATCAACATTCCTTCATACGTGATTTCTGGATTAATTTTGTGCTATGTTTATGATAAGGAAGGATTAGAAACATCTATATTAGCACATATAACAAATAATTTAGTTGCTATTTTAATGACGATAATTTCTACTTTTGTTCAATAATTTATATGGATAAATCAAAAGATAACGCAGCAAAAAATGGCCTGTCCACTTTTATACTAAAAATTTTAGGAACCATTTTCATGACTGTTGATCATGTAGGGTTTTTAATGATGAATCATTATGGGAGTGGTTCTATTTATGATATCGGCTATATTTTTAGAATGATAGGAAGACTATCTCTTCCAATATTTATTTTTGTTTTAATCGAAGGTTTATCTCATACAAAAAATATCAAGAAATATCTTCTAAGATTAGGAATTGAGGCTTTATTTATCTATATATTAATGACATTAATTCAATTTTTAGGAAATGGTTCATTTAATTTTAAATATAACGGAAACATTTTTATTACTTTATTTATCTTAGCGAGTTTCTATTATTTTATATATTACTCAAAATATAAGTTTTTATGTATTTTACCAATTTTATATATAGCAATAAGTTTCTCTACAAAATTAGTTTTCATTAATGGTTTCTTTACCATCCATGAAGTTTCTTCTTTTACCTATTTTAATGGACTATTTTTACAATATGATATATTAGCTCCTTTTATATTTATAGGAACTTTGCTTAGTTACAAAATTTATGATTATAAACTTACTAAAGCATTAGCAAATAATGAAGACACAATAAATGAATTTAAAGAATCAAAACAATATCAAAGATCTAAAAATTCAATTGTATGCATTATAATTGCATTTTTAACACTTGTTTGCTATCTTATTACCTATCTTCCATTTTATAAAAATGGTTTAGATGAATTAATTGATGGCGCCTTACAATCATTTATGTTCTTTAGCACTATACCAATATTTTTCTATAATGGAAGAAAAGGATATTCAAATAAAATTATTCAATATTCATTTTATTTATATTATCCACTACACATTTTATTAATTTACTTAATATTTATTATAATTACAAAATAAGGAGAAATTTATGATTAAAGAATTATTACCAAACGAAAATTTTGATGAAGTTACAAGTAAAGGAGTATCAATTGTTGATTTTAATGCCACATGGTGCGGACCATGCAAAATGTTGCATCCAAATCTTTTAGAAGTTAGCGAAGAACTAAAAGATTACCAATTTATTTCAGTAGATGTTGATAAACACCAACAACTCGCAGCTAGATTTAACATTCGTGCAGTTCCAACAATCTTTGTCATTAAAGATGGAAAAGCTGTTAAAGCCACTACTGGTTATATGGATTCACAAACTATTAAAAACTTCATTTCCAGTTCTTTAAACTAAAACCTTTCTTTTTACCGCTTGAATTATATTGACTCTTCTAATATAATATTTAGGCGCGCAGGTGTAGTTCAGTGGTAGAACTCCAGCCTTCCAAGCTGGTCATGCGGGTTCGATTCCCGTCACCTGCTCCAGATAAGATTAAATGACACTAAATCGGATTTTGATTGGTGTCTTTTTTTATGAAAAATAACTTATTTTTTAGATGGCAATTCGAAATAACTACCCTCTAATTTCAAAAGCTCTATTTTGTTTTTTCCCACCGTCATAACCCACAAGTTTATGATTGCTTCCGATTACACGATGACAAGGAATTATTATGCAAATTGGATTCCATCCAATTGCTCTACCAACCGTCTGAGAAAACATCTTATTAATATTGTATTTTAAAGCGATTTTTCTAGAAATATCGCCATAGGTCGTTGTTTTACCATATTTAACTTTATTAATTTCATTTATGACATCATTCCTAAAAGGTGTCAAATTATTAATTTTATATTTAGGAATAAAATCAGGTTCTCTGCCATCAAAATAAATATCCACCCATCTTATTGTTTCTTCAAATTTTGTTCCATTATCTATAATAACTTCTACATCAAAGCTAAATTTCTTTTTGAATTCTTCAAAAAATAAGCCAACTAAGCATTCTCCATCACTTATTAAAACTAAATCAGAAAAATTACTTGGCGTTTTATAAATGCATTTATAAAGTTCTCTCTTTTACATACTAAGAGTATATCATTCAAATCATTTTCATATGAAATATTTAATAAAAACACAAAAAAGACGATTTTTATAAGAAATTTTTAAATCCAGCCAAGAACCTATATAGTTTTTGCAAGTATGAAACTAAAAGCGCATTTATGAAACATTTAAAAATAAGCGGTTATATATATGTTTTTTTATAAAAATTAATATAATATTCCAAGAGGTAAATAACATGTTTGAATTTCTATTAGCAACCAACAACCAACACAAGCTTAAAGAATTTAGAGAAATATTTAAGGAATATGATGTAAGAATATATTCACTTAAAGACCTAAATATTGATATCGATCCAGATGAAACTGGTAAAACCTTTTTTGATAATGCATTAATTAAATGCGAAGCCTGCAAAAAGTTTACTAACTTACCAATTATTGCAGACGATTCAGGAATTGAAATTGAAGAGCTTGGTGAACATTTTCCTGGTATATATTCCCATAGATATATGGAAGAAATGGGTGGCCAAGAAAAATGTATAAATTATTTAGTTGAATATCATTTAGGAAGCAAAGCAAAATTTCATTGTTCAATTGTTTTAATAAATATTGAAGATAAACCTCTCGAATTTGTTGGCGAAGTAAATGGAACAATTTCTAAAATAGTTGCTAATGATGATTTTGGCTATGATCCAGTTTTTAAAGTTGATGGAATTAATAAAACATATGCGGAACTCGATCCAATTGAAAAAGACAAGCTATCTCATCGATACCTTGCCTCTATAAAATTATTAAATTATTTAAAAGAAAATAATTACATTTAGTAACATTTTTTTATCAAATAAGTAAATACAAAATAACCAATGGCAGCAAGTCCAATTGGAATTGCTAAGAACCAAAGATAAGTACTAATCTTTGTTACAAAATAAATCACTAAAAAAGCAATAATCATTAAAGTTAAAAATGAAAAATAACCAATCATCATTTTTCTAACTTTTACTGCTTTTTCATTTACTGGTAAAAGCGATAAATCTACTTCAATTGGAGCAATTACTCCATCATAATTTTCTTCTCTAACAATTTCCATTTCACCATTTGAAACTTGAACATAGCCAACTTCATTAACTTTATAATCTCCATTAAGTCTATTATTAATTCCATTAGTCATAGTTTCGAAATCTTGATTAAATAATGAATTTTCTTTTTGAAAACTTTCATATTCATCTTTGTCCACTAAAGATAAAGAATCTTTAAAATAATCCATGACTTTCTTAATTTCTTTGATGCCATCTAAATAATAAGAAAAATATTCTTTGTTATAAAAAATTCCATCTTTAGTTAAATTTTGTCTAGACATCTTTAAAAATTGTTCAAAAGCATAAACTGAATCTCGAACAAAACTAAGATAAATAAAGGTATTTTCAGCATCTAAAACGATATCCCTACTTTCAAAAGCATCAATAATATTTAAAAATTCTCGATCATTAAGTTTTGAAGCATACATTTTTGCTAAACATGAACCAACGACTGCTCCTAAGTCATCATTTTTTAAGGTTAAAGCGTATTCATATTCGCCTGCAGCTTGTTCATAATTTTGTTTCATATACATATCTTTATATGCAGCAGAAACAGCTCTTTTAAATTCATTTTCTAATTTCATAACGCCATCATTAGGCATAAATGGTTCGCGACATTTTTTACAATAAACACAGCCAGTAGGAAGAAGGTCGCTACTTTCATCTATTTCAAATACTTCTTCACATTTTGGGCACATAACTTTTTTCATATAAAATATTTTATATTAAATTTAACTATTAATAAATTCTAAAATCATGATATCCACATATTTTAGCCACAATAAAAGAGCTCCGAAGAGCTCTTATATTTTTTCTTTAAACAATTACTATTTAATAATTTCAGTAACAGTTCCAGCACCAACTGTTCTTCCACCTTCACGGATTGAGAATTTGGTACCTTTTTCAATTGCAACTGGGTGAATTAATTCAACGTTGAAGTTGACATTATCACCTGGCATAACCATTTGAATTTCTGGTGGTAAAGTGATTGTACCAGTAATATCAGTGGTATGGAAATAGAATTGTGGTCTATAGTTGCTTAAGAAAGCAGTATGTCTTCCACCTTCTTCTTTCTTTAAAACGTAGACTGAGCAAGTGAATTTGCTATGTGGAGTAATACTTCCTGGTTTAGCAAGAACTTGTCCTCTTTCGACTTGTGATCTATCAACACCTCTTAATAAAGCACCAATATTATCACCAGCTTCTGCGAAGTCTAAGGTCTTACGGAACATTTCAAGTGAAGTAACAACAGTCTTGATGGTTGGTTTAATACCGACGATTTCACATTCATCGTTTGGTTTTAAAACACCTCTTTCAACACGACCAGTAATAACGGTTCCACGGCCAGTAATTGTTTCAACGTCTTCAATTGGCATTAAGAATGGTTTATCGTTATCACGGACTGGATCTGGGACATAGCTATCAACAGCATCCATTAATTCGACAACACTCTTTTCGTAGTTTGGATCGCCTTGTAAAGCTTTAAGAGCACTACCTCTAATAATTGGAGTCTCATCACCTGGATAACCATATTTGCTTAATAAGTCTCTGACATCCATTTCGACTAAATCGATTAATTCTGGATCATCGACCATATCGCATTTATTTAAATAAACAACGATATATGGAACACCAACTTGTTTAGCAAGTAAGATGTGTTCACGAGTTTGAGGCATAACACCATCGGTAGCGGCAACGACTAAGATAGCAGCATCCATTTGGGCTGCACCAGTAATCATATTCTTAACATAGTCAGCGTGCCCTGGGCAATCGACGTGTGCATAGTGTCTCTTTTTAGTACTGTACTCAATGTGAGCAGTATTAATTGTAATACCTCTTGCCTTTTCTTCTGGAGCGGCATCGATTTGATCATAGTTTTTAACTTCACCAGCATCGATTAAACCTTCTTTAGATAAGACGTGAGTGATAGCAGCAGTTAAGGTTGTTTTACCATGGTCAACGTGGCCAATGGTACCAATATTCATATGGACCTTGCTTCTATCAAATTTTGCTTTTGCCATAAATTTAATTTCTCCTTTATAAATGCATAACGCATGTAAATATTTTATATTAAATTATTTTTCTATTCAATAATGTTTATAAACATTAAAGTTCTAAAATAATCTAATTTTTACCTAAATAAATTAAGCTTTTGTAACGCCACTTTTCTTAATAATTTCATCTTGGATATACTTTGGACATTCTCCGAATTTTTCAAATTCCATAGTGAATGATCCACGACCTTGAGTGAAACTACGTAAGTCAGTAACGTAACCAAACATCTCTGAAAGTGGTACTTCAGCTTCGACAATCTTAGCATTACCACGTTGTGCTTCACCAGTCATATTTCCTCTTCTACGTGAAATATCACCAATGACATCACCATAATATTGTTCTGGAACTGTAACTTCAACCTTCATTAAAGGTTCTAAGATAACAGGATCACATTTAGCTGCAGCTTGTTTTAAGGCTAATGATGCAGCAACTTTATAAGCAGCTTCACTGCTATCAACATCGTGATAACTACCATCGAATAATGTTGCTTTGACATCGATTACTGGATAACCAGCAATTAAACCTCTTGTCATAGCATCAACTAAACCATCTTGAGTTGGTTTAACATATTCTTTTGGAACACTTCCACCAACAAGAGCGTTAACGAATTCAAATCCTTTTCCTTCGTTTGGTTCGAATTTAATCCAAACGTGACCATATTGACCACGACCACCAGATTGCTTAATGTATTTACCTTCGCAATCAGCAGCTCTACGGATTGTTTCTCTATAACCAACTTGTGGTTTACCAACTTCGACTTGAACGTTAAATTCTCTTCTTAAACGATCAACAATAATATCAAGATGTAATTCACCAACACCAGCAATAATGGTTTGTCCACTATCTGGATCAGTGTGAACTTTAAATGTTGGATCTTCTTCAGCAAGTTTAACTAAAGCAATACCCATCTTTTCTTGATCAGCCTTGGTTTTTGGTTCAATAGCTTCTTCAATAACAGGTTCTGGGAATTCCATTTTTTCAAGTGTGACATTAATTGACGTATCACAAAGGGTTTCACCAGTAGTTGTATTCTTTAAACCAATAACAGCACCAATATCACCAGCATGGAGTTCATCAACTTCTTGTCTATGATTTGCGTGCATTAAGACTAAACGAGCAATACGTTCATTTTGTCCTTTATTGCTGTTATAAACATAACTTCCACTCTTTAAAACACCTGAGTAAACTCTAACATAAGCAAGTCTTCCAACAAATGGATCGGTTGCAATCTTGAAAGCTAAAGCAACAAGTGGTTGGTTATCATCGGCTTTACAGAAATATTCTTTACCAGTCTTTTCATCAGTACCTTTTGCTGGAGGTATTTCAACAGGTGATGGTAAGTAATCAATAACACCATCAAGTAATTTTTGAATACCTTTATTCTTATAAGCACTACCACAGAAAACTGGATAGAACTTTTCAGCTAAAACTGCTTTACGAATGACTTCTTTAATTTCTTCAACTGATGGTTCTTGACCTTCAAGAAGTTCTTCCATTAAATGATCATCAAATCCAGCTAAATCTTCAAGCAATTCTTCTCTTAATTTTTTACATTTTTCAACTAATTCTTCTGGAATTGGTACAAGTTTTGGATCTTCATGTTCAGCACATCCGGTATAATCCCAAGCTTCCATTTTAACAAGGTCAACAAGACCTCTTAATGTATCGCTAATACCAATTGGATATTGAACTGCTTTAGCATTTGCACCAAGTTTTTCTTTAAGTGATGCAACTGACATATCAAAATCAGCACCAATAGCATCTAACTTATTAACGAAAACGATTCTTGGAACACCATATTTACTTCCTTGTCTCCAAACTGTTTCGGTTTGTGGTTCAACACCATTTTTTCCATCAAGAACGGTAACAGCACCATCAAGAACTCTTAAGGATCTTTCAACTTCAACTGTAAAGTCGACGTGCCCTGGAGTATCAATAATGTTTACACGATTACCTTTCCAAAAACAAGTTGTAGCGGCACTAGTAATAGTGATACCTCTTTCTTGTTCTTGAACCATAAAGTCCATAGTAGCAGCGCCATCATGAACTTCACCAATCTTATGAATCTTTCCGGTGAAATAAAGGATTCTTTCGGTTGTTGTTGTCTTACCAGCATCAATGTGAGCCATGATACCGATATTACGAGTATGCTCTAAATCATATTCTCTACCAGCCATAAATTTCTCCTAAATTACCACTTATAGTGTGCATAAGCTTTATTAGCTTCTGCCATTCTAATTGTATCTTCTTTCTTCTTAATACTTGCACCAGTGTTATTTGCTGCATCAATGATTTCATTAGCTAATTTTTCTTTCATTGATTTTTCTTTTCTTAATCTTGAATAATTAACTAACCATCTTAAGCATAAAGTGACTTTACGTTCTGGTGAAACTTCAGTTGGGACTTGATAGTTTGCAGCACCAATACGTTTGGCCTTTAATTCAACATCTGGCATGATGTTATTAACTGCAGTTGAGAAAACATCATTTGCAGGTTTTCCTGTTTTTTGTTCAATAATTTCAAAAGCACCATATAAAATTTCTTCAGCGGTACCTTTTTTACCATCTAACATAATCTTGTTAATTAAACGAGTAACTAACTTTGAATTATAAATTGGATCTGGTAAAACATCACGTTTACTTACACTACCTTTTCTTGGCATAAACTATTCCTCCGCTTTTGGTTTCTTTGTTCCATATAAAGAACGACCTTGTCTACGGGCTTCAATACCTGCGCAATCAAGACATCCTCTAATGATGTGATAACGAACACCTGGTAAATCCTTAACTCTACCGCCACGGATCATAACAGTACTGTGTTCTTGTAAATTGTGTCCTTCACCACCAATATAAGCAGTGACTTCATAACCATTACTGAGCTTAACACGAGCGTACTTACGTAAAGCTGAGTTTGGTTTCTTAGGGGTCATTGTGCCGACACGGGTACAAACGCCTCTTTTTTGAGCACTATTTTGATTTGTTTCATGTTTCTTTAATGAATTAAATCTCTTTAAAAGTGCTGGTGCCTTAGATTTGACGACAGGGGTTTTCCTGCCTTCTCTAACTAATTGATTAATAGTTGGCATTCTTTTTCTCCTTTTTCCTTCTCTTATACACACGATTCCCGGTGTATCTAAATATTCGATTAAAAAATCGCTTCATTCAGCGTTAATATTCTACTCAAAATGGGTATCATAAGTCAACAAAAAATTACACATTTTATATGACAACGATATCAGTGAACCATAAATAACAAAAAGCACGATTTAATCATGTAAAAATCATTCATGAAAAAGCATTTTCTATTACAATTTTTTACGAACCATTTACGACACAAAAAGAACCACCAAATAAAAGTCGATTTTCATGAATGATTTTTACTGCAACTGGTCTCCTAAAATGGTTTGTCGATGTTGAAAAAGCGTTTACACTTATAAATACTTCAAACGCTAATAAAAGATGTTAAAAAATATCTCTAAAAACCATCTTTAATTATACGTGACAAAAATAATGCCACTGCTCGATGCAACGTCTACAAATATATAAGCGCTATTAATTTCAAAATCCACTTTAAAAGCCTAAGAACTTTCATCCCTAGGCTTTTATTAATCATCTATTAATTATTGTGTGAATAATTATATTGATCTTCAGTCATTAAGCTTTCTTCATCACGATATTGAGCATTGTCATCATCAAGTGAGTGTTCACTATCATGGATACCGATATATTGTTTCTTAACATCCTTCATAGTATCTAAGACATCGAAGTGTTTCAAGATTTCTCTTTCTTCTTGGTCAGTCTTTAAACCATTACCAGCTGGAATTAACTTACCAGTAATAACGTTTTCTTTTAAACCATGGAGTGGATCGGTCTTTCCTTTAATTGCAGCATCTGTAAGAACACGAGTTGTTTCTTGGAATGATGCAGCGCTTAAGAAACTATCTGTTTCAAGAGCAGCTTTAGTAATACCTAAAATTAATGGAGTTGCAACTGCTGGACGTTTTCCTTCAAGTAAAACTTTTTCATTAGCTTCATTAAATGCATTGAGTGAAACACGAGTTCCAGTGATTAAATCAGTATCACCTTTATCGATAACAACCATCTTACGAAGCATTTGTCTAACAATAACTTCAATGTGCTTATCTGAAATACCAATACCTTGGCTACGATAAACTTTTTGAACTTCCTTAATAATATATTGTTGAACGTGCGAAACATCACTAACTTCAAGTAATTTTGAAGGCTTAATTGCACCTTCTGTCAACATATCACCATTTGAAACGGAATCACCTTTCTTAACTCTGACTCTTGCGCCAAAGTTAGTGGTATATTCTTTTTCTTCAAGTTCGTTCTTAATGGTAATTGTAGAAACACCTTCTTTTTCAACGATTTCACTAACCTTACCTGAAATTTCTGAGATTGTAGCTTCACCTTTTGGAGTACGAGCTTCGAAAAGTTCTTGGACACGTGGGAGACCTTGAGTAATATCACCACCAGCAACACCACCAGAGTGGAATGTACGCATGGTTAATTGAGTACCAGGTTCACCAATTGATTGAGCAGCCATAATACCAACTGCTTGACCAACTTGAACAAGTTTTCCAGTAGCTAAGTTACGACCATAGCAATGGACGCAAACGCCATCTTTAGTTTGACAACCAAATAAGGAACGAATTTCAACCTTTTTAATACCAGCATCAACAATCTTCTTAGCCAAAACTTCATCAATTAAAGTATTTGCTTCGACAATAACTACTCCATTGTTTGGATCAATTATATCGTGGCATGAGAATCTACCAACTAAACGATCATAAAGTGAAACAATTAAACTATTTTGGGTAGTATCATAAATATCACTTACGAATGAACCATGATCAGTATGGCAATCGTCTTCTCTAATAATAACGTCCTGAGAGACATCAACTAAACGACGAGTTAAGTAACCTGAGTCAGCAGTCTTTAAAGCAGTATCAGCACCACCCTTACGAGCACCGTGTGTACCAGTAAAGAATTCTGCAACGTTTAAACCTTCACGGAAACAAGATTTAACAGGAATTTCAATAGTTTCACCTGATGTTGAACCCATAAGTCCACGCATACCCATTAATTGAGTAAAGTTAGATTTACTACCACGAGCACCACTATCACTCATAATAAATAATGGATTGTGTTTGTCTTGATTTAAGGCATCAGCAACAGAATCAGCAATTGTATTTGTGCACTTTGTCCAAATAGAAACTACTTTTTCATGTCTTTCTTTATCGGTTAAATAACCTCTTCTATATAATACTTCAACTTTTTCAACTTCATTATCAGAAGAATTAATAACATCTTTCTTTTGATCTAAAACATTAATATCACTAATTGCGATTGTTAAACCACTAATTGTTGAGAATCTAAATCCGTTATCCTTTAATTTATCGAGAATAGCTGATGTTTTTTGAGTTCCATATCTATGGAAGACTTCATCAATAATATTAGTAATATCTTTCTTTTTAGTTGGAGAATTTAAAGGTTGTTTCTTAACATATTCTGCAATATCAGTTCCTTTTTTAACAAAGAATCTCTCTTGATCAGCCTTTAAGTTTTCCGCACTATTAGAATTCAAATATGGGAAATCTGCTGGGAAAACTAAATTGAAAATCATCTTACCAACAGTTGTAATTAAATAACCATTTTTCATCTCTTCGCTAAATCCAGATTTTTTCATTTCTTTTCCTGGAATTGCGATACGAGTATGTAAATGAATCTTCTTTAAATCGTAAGCTTTATAAACTTCGTTAATATCTTTAAATACTTTGCCTTCCATTTTGCTGTAAGCAACGTATTGATCGTACATTTCTTCATCGCCTAATGCTTTATATTTCTTGGCTTCATCTAAGAAATCTTTGGCGCTCTCTTCTATTGTTAAATAGTAGTTACCAATAAGAATATCTTGTGATGGAGTAACGATTGGTTTTCCATCTTTTGGAGCAAGAATGTTATTACTTGCAAGCATTAAGTGTAAAGCCTCTTCTTGAGCAGCTTTAGAAATTGGAAGGTGAACAGCCATTTGGTCACCATCAAAGTCAGCATTAAATCCAGTACAAACAAGTGGATGTAAACGAATTGCTCTTCCATCAACTAAAATTGGTTGGAATGCTTGAATACCAAGTCTATGAAGAGTTGGTGCACGATTAAGTAAGACTGGATGTTGAGAAATAATTTTTTCAACTACATCATAAACATCTTCATCTTTCGCATCAATTTTCTTATCGGCTTGACGATGTAATGTACATTTACCTTCTTTAATTAAAATAGCAGCAATAAATGGTCTAAGTAAATTGATAGCCATTTCGCGTGGAAGACCACATTGATACATCTTTAAATCTGGTCCAATTGCAATAACTGAACGACCAGAATAATCAACACGTTTTCCAAGTAAGTTTTGTCTAAATCTACCTTGTTTACCTTTTAATCCACCACTTAATGATTTTAAGGCTCTTCCTGATGGACCAGTAACAGGTTTACCATTACGACGTCCATTATCAATTAAAGCATCAACAGCTTCTTGAACCATACGTTTTTCATTCATTAAAATAACATATGGAGCATTCATTTCAATTAATCTCTTTAAACGATTATTACGTGAAATAACACGTCTATATAAATCATTTAAATCACTTGCAGCAAATCTTCCACCATCAAGTTGAAGCATTGGTCTAAGATCTGGAGGTATAACTGGGAGGGCATCTAAAATCATCCATTCAGGTTTATTTCCTGATTTAATGAAAGCATCTAAAACTTCAAGTCTCTTTGTGAGCTTTGTAAGTTTTTGACCTTTTGCACCTTTAATTTCTCCACTGACTTTATCAAATTCCTTTTGCAAATCAACTTCATGAAGTAATTTTTTAATTGCTTCAGCACCTTCGCCAAATTCAGCTCCAGTGTGATCAGTGATATATTCTGCACAACCGAAGAAATCAAATGGTTCTTGTCTATTTTCAAGATGAGTAATTAACTCTTGAGCTTTAGCATAATCAACTGATTCTCCTAAATCTTGCGCTAACAAATTTTCTTGGATTTCTTTAATAGCAGTTGTAAAAACTTCTCTTCCAATTTCATCATCTAAAAATTCTTTATAATATAAGGTTTTAGATGAACCTGGATTCATACAAATATGAGCGGTAAAATAAACAACTTCTTCAAGATGTTTTGGAGCAATATCAAGAACGAGTCCCATTCTTGATGGAATGCCTTTTAAATACCAAATATGTGAACATGGAGTTGCAAGTTCGATGTGACCCATACGTTCTCTACGGACATCTTTTGAAATAACTTCAACACCACATTTTTCGCAAACTACACCAGCATATCTAACTTTTTTGTATTTTCCGCAATGACATTCATAATCCTTAGAAGGACCAAATATCTTTTCGCAGAATAAGCCATCCATTTCTGGTTTTTGTGAACGATAATTTATAGTCTCTGGTTTTGTAACTTCACCATGACTCCATTCTCTTATTTTTTCAGGAGATGCAAGTCCGACTTTTATACTAGCTAAATTATTTACATCAAACATATGTCATCCTCCTATCCTAATAATTCATCAACGGTTTCCTGATCGCTAACTTCGACTTTTTCTGTTTCAGGTGTAGTAACTTCTTCAACTTCATCATCGCTAGAATCTTTTTCAAGTTGAGAGTTATTTTCACCTAAGTTACGAAGTGAACGCATTGAACGTTGTTCTTCTTTTTGTGTTTGTCTTGCTAAATCATCCATATCAATGATCTTGCCATCCTTATCTCTAAGTTCAACATTCATTGATAAGCCCATGAGTTCTTTCGTGAAAACTTTGAAAGCTTCTGGAATTGATGGTTTTGGTAAGTTTTGACCTTTAACGATTGCTTCGTAAGCTCTCTTTCTACCAACTCTATCATCTGATTTAATAGTCATCATTTCTTGTAAAGTGTAAGCTGCGCCATAAGCTTCGAGGGCCCAAACTTCCATTTCACCAAATCTTTGTCCACCATTTTGTGCTTTACCACCAAGAGGTTGTTGAGTAACCATAGCATATGGTCCAGTAGCACGTGCGTGTAACTTATCATCAACCATGTGAACAAGTTTAATCATATACATAACACCAACATTGATACGGCTATCAAATCTTTCGCCGGTTCTTCCATCAATTAAGGTGTATTTGCCATCTTTTGGCATCTTTGCTTCATCCATCATTTGTAAAATTTCTTCATTAGAAATTCCATCAAAAACTGGAGTTGCAACTTTTAATCCGCCAAGTTTTTTACATGCCATACCTAAATGGACTTCAAGAACTTGACCAATATTCATACGTGAAGGAACACCTTGTGGATTTAATAAAATATCAACTGGGGTTCCATCTGGTAAAAATGGCATATCACAAGCTGGTAAAATCTTTGAAATAACGCCCTTATTACCGTGTCTTCCTGACATCTTATCACCTTCACTGATCTTTCTCTTTTGAACAATATAAACTCTAACTTTCATATTGACATCTGGAGCAAGTTCATCGCCATCAGCTCTAGTGAAAACTTTAATATCTAAGACAGTTCCTGCACCACCATGAGGTACACGAAGTGAAGTATCTTTACCATCTTTTGATTTATCACCAAAGATAGCATCTAATAATTTTTGATCTGGAGATGGTTCAGTAGCACCACGTGGGGTAACTTTACCAACTAAAATATCTCCTTCTTTAACATCAGTTCCTGGAAGAACAATACCACGAGGATCAAGATGTGATTTTGCTTCTAAAGAAGTATTTGGAACATCAGGGGTAATTAATTCTTCACCATTTTTTGTATTTCTACATTCAACTTCATAAGATTCAATGTGAAGTGTTGTATAAACGTCATCTTTAACAAGTCTATCTGACATAATGACAGCATCTTCATAGTTGTAACCTTCAAAAGTCATGAATGCAATTGTAACGTTTTGACCTAAAGCTAAGTCACCATTTTCCATACTTGGACCATCAGCAATAATTTGTCCTTTTTTAACTTTATCTCCTTTTTTAACAATTGGAGTTTGGTTAATACATGTACCTTGGTTACTTCCTTCAAATTTAGTTAAAACATAGGTTCTTTCACCATCTTTTTCTTGAACTTTGATGGTTTTTGCATCTTTATATGTAACAGTTCCATCACCAGCAGCAATTAAAGCTAAACCACAATCATGAGCAATAGTATGTTCAAGACCTGTTCCAACAAATGGAGCATGTGGTCTAAGTAATGGTAAGGCTTGACGTTGCATGTTAGCACCCATAAGAGCACGAGTGTTATCATCGTTTTCAAGGAATGGAATACATGCAGCAGCAACAGAAACAATTTGCATTGGAGATTCATCGATAAAATCAACATATTCTCTCTCGGCTAAAACGTTTTTACCATTGAAACGAGCAACGATTCTATCACCATTTAATTCGCCATTTTTAATATCATCACGAGTTGCTTGTGCAATAACATGGTTATTTTCTTCATCAGCAGAAAGATAGATGGTGTCTTCTAAAATCTTTCCAGTCTTTTTATCGATAACTCTGTAAGGAGTTTTAATAAATCCATATTGATCAACTTTTGCATATGTAGCAAGGTTATTAATTAAACCAATGTTTTGACCTTCAGGAGTTTCAATAGGACAAATACGTCCATAGTGAGTAAAGTGAACATCACGGACTTCCATACTTGCTCTATCACGAGTAAGACCTCCTGGACCTAAAGCTGAAATTCTACGTTTATTTGCAAGTTCAGCAAGAGGGTTGGTTTGATCCATAAATTGTGATAATTGTGAACTTGCAAAGAATTCACGAATTGCAGTATTTACAGGTCTAACATTAACAAGTGATTGAGGAGTTAATTCCTTAACTTCCATACCAGCGGTTGTAGACATTCTTTGTTGAACGTTTTTAGCCATTTTGGTAAGACCAATTCTAAATTGAGTTTGAATAAGTTCACCAACGCAACGAATTCTACGGTTGCTTAAGTGATCGATATCATCAACATCACCAAATCCATCCATTAAATTAATAAAGTACGAGAATATCGCAACAATATCACTAATGGTAACTCTTGCAACTGTCAAATTAAGATCAGTTCCAATGACGATACATTCTTTTTCACGTTTTTCATCAGCATAAACTTTAACAATATTAACTCTACTATGGTCATCAAGTTTTGTATTGACAGTTAATTCGTGTAAATGGGCACCTTTTTCAAAGAATTCTTCATCCTTTAAAGCATCAACCATTTCTTTTGTAAGTAATGTACCCTTTTTATATTTAATTTCACCGTTTTCATCGGTTAAATTTTCAGCCAAAACACGACCTGGTAAACGATTGTAAATACCTAATTTATTAGCATATTTAAATCTTCCGGCTCTTCCTAAATCATAACGCTTTGAATCAAAGAATTTTTGGAATAAAAAAGTGTGAACACCATCATCAGTGATTGGTTCGCCAGGTTTTAATTTTCTAAAAATTTCTTTTAAAGCATTTAAAGAAGATTTAATTTCAACATCTTTAGTCAATGTATTTCTGATGGTTTCTCTATCACCAAAAAGACTAATAATATCGTTTTCATTAGCAAATCCTAAAGCTTTTAAAATGACTGTAGCAGGCATTTTTCTTTGACGATCAATTCTAACCCACAAAAAGTCTTTAGCATCGCTTTCAAATTGTAACCAAGTTCCTCTAGTTGGAATTAAATCAGCTTCATAAATTGCTTTACCTGATTTAATATCGTTGGTTTTACTTAAATAAGCACCTGGGGAACGAACAATTTGACTAACAATAACTCTTTCTGCACCATTAACAATAAATGTTCCAGAATCAGTCATGATAGGAACATCACCCATGAAAACTTCAGATTCTTTAACTTCACCTGATTGACTATCTTCAAGTGAAAGTGTCACTTTAAGTGGAGCACTATATGTTAAATCCCTTTTCTTACATTCTTCAAACGTATACTTAGGTTTTTCTAAATGGAAAGATCTATAGTTGATTGAAAGAGTTTCCGCATAGTTTTTAATTGGGAAAACATCTTTTAAAACTTCATCAATACCATTGCTTAAAAAGCTCTTATAGGATTCAGTTTGAATTTCGACAAGGTAAGGTAAAGGTAATTTACCACTAATCTTTGAAAAATTAATACGATCATTATTAATTTTTGGATAATCTTTATAAGATATCATTTATTTCGCTCCTTTTTAAACAAATTACTTATTCATAACATATACATAATATCCGCTTTTTCTCTCGACTAAATCGACACTTTTAAACAAAGTTTCAAGATATTTAGCGTGAGAAAGAGCCCCTTTATCTTTACGTATAACAATTACAAACTTTCCGTTTTGATTTAAATGCAAACATGCATCTTTATATATTTCAAATAGCTTTTCCTTACCAACTCTAATTGGTGGATTAAAAACTATCCAATCAAAACTATCATCTAAGTTATTAAAACCATCGGATAAAATCACTCTTGCATCAATACCGTTCATTTGTGAATTTTTATTGGCTAGTTCAATACAACTAGAATTCACATCACTCATAACTAAATTTATATTTCTAAAGAAATACTTGAGTGTTATGCCAACTGGTCCATAACCACATCCTAAATCTAAAACATTGCCTTCTATTTGTTGGGATAAAAGTGAATTAATGAGTATAAAGGATCCTTCATCAATTCTCTTTTTACTAAAAACGCCATTATTACTTACTAGATGAAAATTATGTTCCTTAAAAGAAAAATTAACGTCGTATTCGCTATTTTTTAATCCTTCATCATGTAAAAAATAATGACTCATACCCCTCCTTAATAATAGGCAAAAACCTGCCACTACCCCTATAAGGGTAAGGCAGGTTGAAAATTATCGAAAAACTATTTAATTTCGACTTCAGCACCAGCTTCAACTAAAGCTTTCTTGTGTTCTTCAGCTTCAACAGGTGAAATGTGTTCTTTGACTGGGCTTGGAGCAGCATCAACTAATTTCTTAGCATCCATTAAGCCTAAACCAGTGATAGCTTGAACTGCTTTAATAACAGCAACTTTCTTATCGCCAGGAGCTTTTAAGATTAAGCTGACTTCGCTTGGTCCTTTCTTAGCTTCTTCTTCTTCGTGAGCTGGGCCAGCAGCAACTGGAGCAGCAGCAGAGACACCGAATTTTTCTTCGATTGCTTTAACTAATTCATTTAATTCAACAACACTCATTTCTTCAACTGAAGCAATGATTTCATCTTTTGTTAATTTTGCCATTTTATTTTCCTCCGTTTGTATCTTTCTTAATGTAATTAACTTTTTAGCAAATTATTAGTTTGCACTTGCTTCAGCAGTTGGTGCTTCTGCACTTGCTGGAGCTTTTTTAGCGACTTCGCTAAGAGAGTATGCAAGATTTCTCATTGGTGCTTGTAATACGCTTAATAACATAGAAATAAGCACTTCTTTTGATGGTAATTGAGCAACTTCACTGATGTATTCACCAGTAGCATATTTTCCATCGAGTAAACCGCCTTTAATCTTCAAACCATCGTTTTGTTTTGAGAACTTACGAATAGCTTTTAAACTGCCATTTGTACCATCTTTACAGAAGAAGTACATATTTGAACCAGTAAGTAAACCTTTAAGATCTTCTCCGTATTCTTCACCGATTGCACGGGTAACGAGAGTATTCTTATAGACTACTGCTTTGGCATCTAAACTACGTAAATTCTTACGAAGTTGACTGATTTCCTTGACGGTAAGTTTGCTATATTCGCAAACTACGAAAGCATTAGATGCTTTGACGTTCTCAGAGACCTCTTGAACAACTGCTGTTTTCGCTTTTAAAACTTCTTTGTTCATTCTTTACCTCCTATTTTTATTTATTAGGGGCCAATATACATGAGGATATAACAACTACCTCGGTAACATAATTAAACACAAATTGTGTCGTTACGGTCTATGGTATATAAAGCCAACTAAACTAATTTAATAAACAACTACTTTTGATCACTAACTGCAAGTTTGACACTTGGACCCATTGTTGTATGGATTGAGCTATTGAAGATATATGTACCTTTAACAGCACTTGGTCTAACTTTAATAATTTGGTTAATGATTGTATTGACGTTATCTTCTAACTTTTCAGTATCGAATCCAACTTTACCAAAGAGAATGTTAATGTTTCCATCCTTATCAGCACGATATTCAACTTTACCAGCTTTTAATTCGCTGACCATTTTCTTAATATCTGGACCAACAGTACCAACTTTTGGGTTTGGCATTAAGCCTTTAGGACCTAAAACACGGCCTGCTTTACCAATTTCACCCATCATTTCTGGGGTAGCGCACATAACATCGAAATCAAACCAACCACCAAGAACTTTTTCTAATAATTCTTTGCCACCGGCATAATCGGCACCAGCTGCTTTTGCATCTTCTACTTTTGTAGTAATAGCGCAAACTCTAACACTCTTACCAGTACCATGTGGAAGAACAACAGTTCCTCTAACTTGTTGATCAGCTTGTCTTGTATCAATATTTAAATGCATTGATAAACTGACACCACTTTCGAATTTAGTAACGCTTGTTTTCTTAACAAGTTCACATGCTTCATGAACGGAATAAAGTTTCTTAGTATCGATTAACTTAAGAGCTTCTTGATATTTTTTACCATATTTTTTCATAAATTAACCTCTACTAGTCGATAACTTCGACTCCCATATTAACAGCACATCCTTCGATTGTTTTCATTGCAGCTTCAATATCATTAGCATTTAAATCTGGCATCTTATATTCTGCAATTTCTTTAATTTGTGCTTTTGTAATCTTTCCAACCTTAGTTGTTTTTGGATTTGCACTTCCTTGTTTAATTCCAACGGCCTTCATAATTAATTCTGCGGTTGGACTTGTCTTAATTTCCATTGAGTATGTTTTGTCTTCATACGCAGTGATAATTACTGGAACAGTTTGACCCTTACGATCAGCTGTTTTTGCGTTAAAATCTGTACAAAACTTTGGCATGACAACGCCAGCACTAGCAAGTTTTGGGCCTGGTTTAGCTTCGCCGCCAGGTAATTCCATCTTAACGACTTTTGCGATTTTCTTACTCACTTTCGTTTCCTCCTATAGTGATTAGTGGTTTTATGAAGTTTCGCAACTTCTTCCACCGAGTTATATTACATATAACCTGCATTTTCCGATATGCTAAATAAAAATATCAAAAAATAAAGAAAAATTCAACAGTTTTTTTCTCTATTTATTATAAAAATTAGAAAACCACATATGAACTATTCATTTTCATACATGGTTTCAATTTTTTACTTATGAATTTGTTTCGATATAATCGACTATTTGCTAAAAACCTTAACAATTTCGTTGAATTCAAGTTCGACAGGAGTATGTCTTCCAAAGAATACAGTATCAACAGTAACATTTCCATTTTCTGCATCAATTTTAGTAATCTTTCCTTCAACGCCTTCAAATGTACCATTGATGATTTTGACTTCATCTCCAATTTTGTATTGATCGTACATTGATTTATCAACAATGCCCATTCTCTTAAGAACGGTTTCCATTTCTCTTGCACCAACTGGTGTAGGTTTTTGACCACCACCGCTAGATCCAACAATACCAGTAACACCTTGAGTATTACGAACCATAAACCAAGAATCATCGGTCATAATCATTTCAACAAAAATATAACCAGGATATAAGTTTTTAATTTTTGGTGGAACATCAATTACTTGACCAGTCTTTTTATCAACTTTCTTTTTTGGTTTTCCATCTTTATCTAAAACAGGTATTTCTTCATTTGCAACAACAACTCTAAAAACCTTATCAGCCAAAT
This sequence comes from Parabacteroides goldsteinii, assembly GCA_963632335.1. GTDB lineage: Bacteria > Bacillota_I > Bacilli_A > RFN20 > CAG-826 > Onthovivens. Next base: position 17,925 of record CAVGUA010000081.1, on the reverse strand, counting down.
TCATTGATTGAATACGGTTACGAATATTTTCAGCAACTTTATCTTCATGTGATGAATAAGTAGTAACAATGTACCATTGCTTCTCATTTAAATCTTTTTCTTCCATTTTAATTTCCTACTTTCTACTATCTAAGGCTTTCAAAAGCGTTTCTAAGTTGAGTGATTAAAGTACCTGCAGCCGCATCTTCAATAGCTAAAAAAGTAGCCGCAAAAATAGTGATTACTAAAACAGTAGCAACAGCTTTCCAAAATTCATCTTTTTTAATCCAACGAATTCTATGAGCTTCTTTAGCAACACCTTTAAAATATCTAACAATCTTTCCCATAACCAATCTACCTGCTTTCTTTATGAATCGTATGCTTATTGCAATGAGGACAATATTTTTTTATTTCCAAACGTTCAGAAGAATTTTCACTTTTTTTAGTAGTAGTATAGTTTCTACTTAAGCATTCAGAGCAAATTAAAATAACCTTTTTCCTCATATGATTCATTATATCCTTTCTTTGATTAATTAATATAAGAAATTAAACTTTCTTTGTCAATATTAAAGTCATTTTTCTTCCATGACTGAAGCTGATGAATTTGCATTTTCATCAAGATTAATTCTTTTTAAATAATGTCTAATTTTACTGCTTCCAGTTTTATATTTTTTTAGACATTGAGAATACTTTAATTTAGATATTTTTGCAATTTCTCTAATACTGTAGGATTGAGTTAAAAACTCAAAAACATATTTTTCTTCATCATCTAAAACTTTCGATGTTGGCCCTAAAATAATATTAGAAAGTTCGCTATCATCAATTCTTTTTTTGTTTTCATCGTAGTCTATTTCTTTTATGCTATAATCATTTGAAAAGTAATCTTCTGTTGGACCATTTGAAGAGGCTTGAATCCTCCTTGTTACACACTTAGCTCTTTTATGAATCGCTTTTACTCTTTTATATAGAAGAGCATTAAAATATCTTAAAAGATAAATTCCTAATGTTTCATCAAATTTCTCAAGTAATTGCATATAACAATATGTGAATTCTTCATCAACTTCTTGAAAAGTCAAACCAACACCACTATGACGATACCAAAGTGAATAAATATAATTTTTTGTATATTCTTTTAAAGCTTCATAAAGATATCTTTGAGACGACTTATTTCCTTCTCGACTTTCAATTAAATATTTAATTGCAACCTTATTATTTTTTAGGTTAATAAAGCTATGCTTTTTCATAGCTGTCCTCCTTAGTTTAAAAATTAAAATTATATTCTATTTTCTTGTACTTAATTCGTATAAAACTATTGCACATGAAACAGATGCATTAAGACAACTTACGTGTCCTTGCATTGGTATTTTCGTCATAAAATCACAATTTTTTCTTACAAGACGCGAAATACCATAACCTTCACTTCCAACAACAATTGCTAAAGGGCAATCTTTAGGAATTGACTTTAAATCGCTTGTTGCTTCTCCAGCAAGTCCGACTACCCAAAACCTATTTTCCTTTAGTTTTTCAATTGTTTGCGATAGATTCGCTACTTCACAACACTTAACATAACTTATAGCTCCAGCTGATGTGGTTGCAACCGTTGAATTTAAAGATACACTATTGTGTTTCTTATAAATGACACCAGATACGCCAAAGACGTCAGAACTTCTCAATATAGCACCCAAATTGTGTGGATCACTTAATTCATCAAGTATAACGATAATTGGATTTTTTTGGTCCTTACAACTTTCTAACAATTGTTCTAAAGAATAAGTTTTATACTCTTTTACTTCTGCAACGCATCCCTGATTTTTGTTACCAAATCTCTTAGAAAATTCATTCTTGGCTAGTCTAATTACTAGGACGTTTTTTTCTTTGGCTAATTTTAAAATCCTATCGTTAGCAAAAGTATCACTTATATAAAGCTTTTTAACTCTATCACATTGTAGTGATTCATAGATTGAGTTGTTTGATTCAAATTTAACCATAATTAATTTTTTATTTCGATACCCAAAATTGCAACTTCTAAAATTCATTCGACCCCGTCGTTAAAAAATCATTGTATTTTTTCAATTGTGAGAGGTGAAATTTCAGCTCTTATAGTATTTAATAAGACCTCAGCCCTATTATGATCCCTTGTGCAAATCGAAAAAGTTATCCTTAAAACCCCTTCTCCTTTATAAGTTGCTAAAGAAGTTGAAATATCTTTAATTGTTAAACTGGATTCGTCAGAAATTTCTAAAAGTTTAGGAATCGCATTATTTTCTTTTTCAACAATCATCATAATATTAATATTTTTTCTTGAGGCAAAATCTTCAATTTTTACAAGGAATGTTAAAACAATCCAAGAAAGAATAGTTACAATAATTGCAACAATTAACCAACCATATCCACATGCTACACCTATTGCCATTGACATCCATAAAGTCGCAGCGGTTGTTAAACCTTTAATTGATACACCATTATGAATAATAGTTCCTGCTCCTAAAAACCCAGCTCCACCAACAACACCAGCTGTAATACGTGCAGTGTCATATGATCCGCCAAAATTATTTATCCCACCATAAACACTTATAATTGTTAATAAGCAACATCCAAGACTAAATAAAACATGGGTCCTTAATCCAGCAGCATGCCCACTAACTTCTCTTTGATATCCTATACATCCGCCTAAAATTATTGATAATAATAAACAAATCACTACTAAAAGAAAGTTACCATAAGCACCTAAACCATTAAAGTAATCAACAATAATTCTATCAATGGTCATTTTTGAACTTTCAGCTGCTAAAACTACCAAATTCATAACTTCCTCCTAGATTATTCCTTTCTCAATTAAGGAATTTCTTATTTTATCACTTGTTTCAAAATCTTTATTCTTTTTTGCATTAATATATTGATTATATAAATCCATATCTTCTTTAGAATATTCTTTTACAACATTATGAAGACCCAAAATCTTGACCATATCTTGCAAAGTATAGAAATAATTTTCTAAATTATGTAAATCAGAATTTGGTTTTCTTATTTCAATATTTGCAGATTTAATAACATCTAAAAGTTCAGTAATTGCATTTGGTAAATTAATATCATCAGCAAGTGCACTTAAAAATTTATCCATCAAGGATGATTTTCCATAGAGTTCGCCATTGTTTTGAGCAATTTTAAGATTCAATTGCTTCCAAACATTTTCCAGTTTTTGAAGAGTTAATTTAGTTTCATTAACAGTTTCATCTGTGAAATTTAAAATAGATCTATATTGGCAATTTAAAAGCAACAATCTAATAGTGTCTGCGCCATATTCTTTAATACCATCTTTTGCAAGAATAACATTGCCTAAAGATTTTGACATCTTTTCACTATTTATATTCATCATTCCATTATGAATCCAATAATTAGCAATTGTATTGTGGTTTGTAGCTTCTGCTTGAGCAATTTCATTTTCATGATGTGGGAATATTAAATCATGTCCTCCGCCATGAATATCGATTTTACCACCAAAAATAGTGTCAATCATAACGCAGCATTCAGTATGCCACCCAGGTCTACCTTCGCACCATTCAGTATGCCACTTAATACCTTTATCAGTTTTTTTCCAAAGAGCAAAATCGTATGGATTATGTTTTTTATCACTAGTCGCAATTCTTTTACCGGCATCAAGTTCATCTAATTTAATATTTGATAAACATCCATAATTTGGAATACTTGTAACATCAAAAAATACATCACCATCAGAAACATATGCATTGCCTTTATTAACAAGATTTTCAATATATTTAATAATGTAAGGCATATATTCTGTAACTCTTGGATTCTTGTATGCTTTTAAACAATTTAATTCATCTAAACAAGCTCTATAACTAGCTATATATCTATTAGAAATATCAAGTTCGCTTACCCCTTCTTCCATTGCTTTGTTAATAATCTTGTCGTCTACATCAGTATAATTGCTTACATATTTTACGTTATAACCAACATATTCTAAAAAACGAACAAGCGTATCAAAAATAACTACTGGTCTCATATTTCCAATATGTGGTTCGTTATAAACTGTAGGTCCGCAACAATAGATGCTTACTTCATTTTCTTTAATAGGTTTGAATACTTGAATACTATTTGTTAATGTATTATAAAATTTAATTTCCATGGCAAATATATTAGCATATTTGCGCCCATTTATAAATAAAATGCATTTATAAAAGTCGAATCATTATTGACAAATTATTAGTCATATATGATTTTTATTTGAAGTTGTCATAAAGAATTCTCAAATTTTCATTCCTTTAATTTTTAGTTGGTTGTTCCATTTTTTTTAAACAACAATTTATATTCAATGTATGTCATAATGCCTCGAAAAAATATAAATATCTATCCGAGGCAAAATAACAATTACCAATCATATTTGAAAAAAACATCATCATCTAATGCTTCTTTGATAAAAATCGTAAAAGACAAAACAGTATTGTTGTCCAAATTATCTTCAAGCCAATATCCTTCTCTCGATTCATAAACTTCATTCCAATCATCGAATATTAACGATGTGTCAATTTTTAGAGCTTCTTTTAATGGCATTCCTAATTTAATACCATTTTCTAGCGAACCAACAAATTTTTCTTTACAAGTAATACGCCATAGTTTCTCTTTTGCAAATGTAAGAGAAATTGAATTTTCTACATATATGATTGTCCATGGCACTTCTGGATTGCACCCTTTATTTGGCTGATAAGCAATAGAAAAATTTATTTTCTCCATTTTTAAAATATTTTTAACATATTCAAATGAAGATAATAATTTAATTTCTCCTAGTCCATCAAATGGTATAAGTTTTTCTTTTAATAAATTCATTATTTTTTCCTCCTAAATAATATTATTGCATTTTCTTTTCCATCTGTTTTATAAGCATCCTTAGTTCCAGCAATAATTTTAATTCTTCCGATATCCGACGTACTTATTTTAACATACGGGATATTTCCATGTCTTTTGCTTCCAGGAGAAACTTGAATTTGCGTAATATTCCTATTTTTTGATGAATTTAGAGTGATTATAATTTTTGCGCGTGAATCATCGAATTTTGATGGTCTTCTTGTTGTTTTATAACCAAACTTATGTAATTCATGTTCCAATCTAGAAATACTCTTTCCAAGAAAAAACTCTCTTCTTGCAGAAATGCTTTCAAGAGTTACATGACCATTTTTATCAAAAACAGGAAGCTTACCTTTTCTTTTTAAATTCCCTGATTTCAATTTAAAACATCCTATCCTCTTAGACTCTCCTCCAGCAATATTTTCTCCATTAAATATAAAATGCTTTGAATCATATTTCATCCCCATATAACTAAACCTCCTTAAATGCTTTTGAAATTGATGAATCAAATTGCCAAATACTGCATCCTATTTTATTAACTATATTAAATATATCACTCGGAGCACTTCCATATATTATAAGTATACGTGGTTTAACATATTCAATTAATGCTTTAACACTATTTTTTAATAACTTTCTTGATTGTTTATCTTTCAAACAACCTAATGTTCCTATAGCAACAATTCCATTATAAGAAATGCCTGTCAACGCTAATTCATATGTCCATTCGTAAGTAGCTCTAAAATTAACCACAACCTTGATGCCAAATGTAGATAATACATAACCAACTTCTCTACTTTTTGACATCGCATTAATTTGCTTGTAATTTGGGAAATTTCCATAAACAGAATAATCAGGACAGACAACAAAAGCAAACTCCTTTAATTCTGAAATTAATTTATTAATGCTTTTTTCAGAACCATATTTCAAAGTCGTATATATACCATTACGTC
>CAVGUA010000081.1:0-12112 GCA_963632335.1 Parabacteroides goldsteinii | reverse complement strand
ATATTTAGATTTATTTTTGCAGTTATGTCTATTTGACCAAAGAACCAAATCCAATGGTTTTTGAATTTCAACGTCATTTATTCCAGGTATTTGATAAAAACCTGTTCTAAAATTTGCACTTTTTAATTTTTGTGCTAAAAATACATCTCCATCACTTTTTCGAGGAAGATCTTTATTTTTTCTATTCACAATAATATACCTCTGCACGTTTTTCGTGCTTTAAAACTTGAGATATGCTACTATAACCATGCAAGATGTGTTTCAACATATCTCAGATCGCAATCATTCGCAGTGATTGCGATTTTAACTTTTAAACCATCCAACAAAAATACTTAATACATAAATTACCTCCTTTTATTCACGAATTTCCAAAGATTTAAATATATCTTCAGAAAGAATTCTAAGTGTTAACATTCTCCAAGCCATAGCTGTAGGCGATACCAGAAGAAAATTAGCCATTTCATATATAATCTTCCAAGTTATGTTCCTTTTTTTCTTGCTTAATCTTTTCCCAGGGATGATTTCATCATGCTTGATTTTATATAACTTCTTAACAAAAACTGATGGCATCAACATATAACTCATATATTTATTAGCATGATACTCCATCCAATCTTTATCAGTTTTACGTTTGACATTTCTTCCATCAATAATAATTGAATCAGATAAGTAAGTTGCGCCTCCAATCAAATCCTTGTTAATGGATAAATCGAATTGAGAATGGGCAGCCTCATGTAATGATGTTGACCTAATTAGGTTTTCGTTTTCATTACATGCATCAGTATCTATACAAATGGTCCCGGCTTTAAAAAACCTGAACTCAAATTTATTTTCTTCTGATACGATAGGAACAAATCCATCAGTTATCGCAGTGGTGCCAAATTTAGATTTATTTGGCGATAATCTATGGTATTCAATTCTTATTGAAAGATAATTTTCAATAAAATCATCTACATCTAAAGGATGTATATTTTTGAAATAATCCTTTTTGTAGTCCTTTAACTGAGCAATTGAAAAGGCTTCAAGTTCTTCATCTCTAACTTGAAGCACGCCTTTAGAATTAAATGCATTCTTATCCCATTTAATCATTATTCACCTTCTCAATGGTTTTAATAAATTTCTCCCATTGTTCATTTGTTGCTTCACATTCAGTTGCTATTCTAAGCGCTTGTTGAGCCATAGGAACCTTTTGTAAATATTTTTTTACATCTAAAGGGACTTTATCTTTTTCTAGCATAGATTTAGAAGCTAGAGAAATTAACAATTCTTTATCTTCTCCATTCAAATTCAACGCTATTGCAATATTTTCTAATAAATTAGGATATTTTTTGCTATTTGCAGGGAAAGATCTATTTCCACTTTCTAAATCGCTAAGAAAGGCTGGCGAAATTCCTATTAGCATCGCAAATTTTCGCAACGTAAATTTCTTCTCTTTTCTTTTTAATAATAAATATTCATTGAATTTCATTTATGTGTCTCCTTTTTTTGGTGTCGGCAATTGCTGACACTACTATTTTACACATTAAAAAAATAAATGCAATACTACTGTCGGCAAAATGTAAACACAAGATTTTACAACATAACTTTTTAAATATTTACTTCGTTCATGAAATACCAAAAGTGCGAAAATTATTTACCAACAACATCTTCAACTCTATATCTATTTTTACTTATTGTTCCCTTGCCATAATTAATAGCTTCTTTAGGACAATAAGAAATGCAAGCCATACAATGTGTACATCTACCTTTTATATGAGAATAAGTTATTTTATTATCTACTAAAGAAATATTATTTAATGAGCAAACATTAATACATTTTTTACATCTAATGCATTTATCATTATCAACAACAAATTTTTTGTCCCCTAAAATACATTTATAAAAGAATTTATTAACAAAGGATGAATTTATTTTCCCCATTAATTTATTTTCATTTAAATCAAGTTCGATATCTTCACCATCTTTTATTGAAGGAATCAATTTATTAAACTCACTTGTAGATATCTCAATGATGATTTTAGATTTTTCATAATTAGGAGCATCAAATAAGGCAATATAGTTTTCTGGCATCACTACTTTAATAGTACCTTTATAGATTAAATTCTTATCCTTTGAAATTAGCTTATTTTGTTTTATAGCATTTCCAATTTGTTCGCCACATGTCATAACAAAATAGATATATTTTGCGTTTTTAAAATCAACTTTATAAATGTAATCTTTAACAATACTAGGAATATTCCAAGCATAAGTAGGTGTCACAAAAAATAAAGTTTCATCACTATTATTTAGTATTAAATTTTTGTAATCGTTTGTTTTAATTTTGAAATTTAAATTAATCATTTCTTGATTCAAAGATTTATTTAGTAAGTTTGCGATATATTTAGAATTACCCGTACCTGAAAAATATAAAATCATTGCGTTTTTTTCTCCTTAAAATTATTATAACAAACGAATTCAATTCTAAAAGCATACTTATAACAATTAAATTTGACGGACTTTAAAACAATAACATTGATAGCTATTCGGTTTTATTTTAGGTCCAGAAAGTTAAAGACATTATTTATTTTTTCAACTTTTCAATTAATTGAATTTTTACTATTTGCGAATTATAATTTGTGGAGAAAAAAGAGGCTTTTAGTATGAAAAAATCACTTAGTGGAATTAAACCAACTGGAAACTTAACATTAGGAAATTATATTGGTGCATTAATGCATTTTAAAGACTATCAAGATGAATACGAAAATTATATTTTTGTTGCTGATTTACATGCATTAACACTGCCAATTGATCCACAATTTTTACACGATAACACAAGAGATATAGTAGCGTTTTATGTTGCTGCTGGTTTAGATCCAAAGAAAACAACTATTTTCCTTCAAAGTGATGTTTCAGCTCATGCCGAACTTAATGCTATAGTTCAAAACTATTTGTATATGGGTGAACTTTCAAGAATGACACAATTTAAAGAAAAGAGTCAAAAATTAAATCAAAACGCAATTGGTTTGGGATTATTTGCATACCCTGTTTTAATGTCTGCTGATATTATTCTATACGATGCTGATATTGTTCCTGTTGGCGAAGATCAAACTCAACATGTTGAACTTTGTAGAACATTAGTTCATAGAATGAACGAAAGATATAAAACAGAAATCTTTAAAATGCCAAAAGCCGTTACCCCTAAAGTAGGTGCTAGAATCATGTCTTTAAGTGATCCAACTCATAAAATGTCAAAATCAGATCCTAAAGGCGATATTTTCTTAAAAGATGATTTAAAAACTGTTAGAAAAAAGATTATGTCTGCTGTAACTGATATGGATAATAATATTGTTTATGACGTAGAAAATAAGCCTGGGATTTCAAATTTAATGACAATTTATGCTTGTCTTAAAAACATTTCTATTAAAGAGGTTGAAGAAGAATTTAAAGATTGCCATAGATATGGAGATTTTAAAAAAGCTGTTGCTGCTGTAGTTTGTGATACACTTGAACCATTCCAAAATAAATATAAAGAAGTTTTAGAAAGTGGCGAAATCGATAAAATATTAAAAGAAGGTGCCTTAAAAGCAAGTAAAATTGCAAATCAAACTTTATTAAGGGTTAAAAAAGCTGTGGGGTTATATACCCATGACTAAATTTGATAATAAATATTTAATTGCCTCTGATCTAGATGGCACTCTTTTAACAGACAATAAAAAAATCAAATTAAAAACTAGGTTATATATTAAAAAATTAGAAAACAATGGAAATATTGTTGTTTTATCAACTGGGAGACCAGTTAGAACAACTATTCCTTTTTATAATGAATTAAAAATTAATTCTCCTATCGTTTGCTATAATGGTGCCTATTGTTTTAATCCAAACGATAAATCTTTCAAACCTATTTCTTGCCCACTAAAAAAAGAAGTCATTATTGAAAATTATCACTATATTATGGGGCATTTTGCAGATTCGGCTCTTTGTGAAAGCCTAGATTACATTTATTTTGATGGTCAAAAAGAAACTTTTGGTTTTACACTTATTAGGGATAAAAATGATAAAAAATATATGCCAAAAGAAATTAATGGCGATATTTCCAAAAATTTAAAAGATGATCCTTATTGCTTTATTTTGCATTCTATAAATCATAATGAAGAATTCGTTAAAGAAGTTAGGGATTATGTTAAAAAGAACATGCCTGATTATATAGTAGATTTTTGGAATGAAAATCGCTTTTTTGAAATTCGCCATAAAGGAGTTAATAAAGCTTCCGCTATTAAAAAATTAAATGAAATTTATAAAATAAAAGAGGAGAATATTTTAACATTTGGTGATTCCACGAATGATATTGAGCTCGTTACATCGTTTGAAAATGGTTTTGGAATGAAAAATGGCAAAGACTTTCTGAAAACCAAAAATTCAACAAAAAAAGACAACAACCACAATGGCGTTGTCTCTGAAATTGATTCCTTTTTAAAGTCTAGAGCTTAACTTCTAAATCTTTCAAAACTTCTTGATAAATTTGATCGCATTTTGCTTCAGCAATACTTGGATCATCAACCACTACTTCAATGTAGAACTTAATTTTTGGTTCTGTTCCTGATGGTCTAATGCAAACAACTGAATTATTAGAAAGATAGTATTTAACAAGATCGCCAGCAGGAATTCCCTCGATATTTTCAATTAATCTACTCGCAGTATAATATCGTTTTCTATCAAAATAATCTTCAAATTTTACAACATCTTTCCCACCAATTTGTTTTAATGGATCATGAATTGCACGATTCATAATTTCTTGCATTTTTTGTGCGCCCTTTGAACCTTCTAAATAAATGTTATAAAGTTTGTTTTTGTGGTGTCCAAATCTCTTTCCAAGATTATTATAAGCATCAACTAAATTAAGACCTTGCTTATGATAGAAAAGAGCCATTTCACAATATAATAAAATTGCTTGGATACCATCTTTATCTCTAACAAATGGTTTTGGTAAGCAACCATAAGATTCTTCATAACCGAATTCATAAGTTGGACCATTATGAATTTCATAATAATTAATTCGGTCACCAATATATTTAAACCCAGTTAAAACTTGTTCTGTTTTAATTCCATATGATGCAGCAATTTCTTTACCAAGTTCACTAGTAACAACAGTATTAAACATAATACCATCTTTACTTAACAAACCTTTTTTCTTCTTTTCGCTAAATAAATAATCCATTAAAATTGCAGCCGATTCATTTCCAGTAATTAAAGTGTACTCGCCATCTTTATTTTTGCATGCAAGACCAACTCTATCTCCATCAGGATCTGTCATGCAAATTAAATCTGCATCAATTTGTTTTGCAAGTTTAATTGGTTCAATAAATGCTCTCGCATCTTCAGGATTTGGTGAAAGAGTTCCACTAAAATCTGGATCTGGTTTACATTGACTTTCAACTGGATATACTTCATAACCACAAGCTTTGAATACACGCATTGCATTTACGTAACTAGTTCCATGGTTTGGAGTATAAACAATTTTAAACCCTTTTTTGTCTAATAATGGATTAACTTGAATGCTTTCACATAAAGAAACATAGGTATCATCCACTTCTTTTTCAAGTATGACCTGTTCCCCTCTTTTTGCTTCACTAGGAACTTCAACATCCAATTCATTTGGTAATTTATTAATAATTCTAATTAAAGGTTCTATTTTTGAAGGAACCATTTGGCAACCAGTCTCATCATAAACTTTGTAACCATTATATTCTTTTGGATTGTGTGAGGCTGTAATCATAATACCGGCATCGCATTTTTTATATCTAACAGCATATGAAAGTTCTGGAGTTGGTCTTAATGAATCAAATAAATATGTTTTAATACCCATTTGATTTAAAATATCACTACATTCAAGAGCAAATTCTCTAGAAAAATGACGATTATCATGTGAAATCGCAACACCTTTTTCTCTTGCATGTTGATGGAATTCTTTTAAATAAATTCCAAGAGCAATAGTAACTCTTTTAACCGTAAAATAATTCATTCTATTGGTTCCAGGACCAAGAATTCCTCTTAATCCCCCAGTACCAAATTCAATATCTTTAAAAAAGGCAGCATCTTTCGTCTCATCATCCATGTTTTTTAAAACTTCTTTGTCTTCTTTGCTAACTTTGTCACTATTTAGCCAACGATTATAATTTTCAATTGTTTTATTTTCCATAGTTCCCTTCCTCGCTCCTATTTATAAATTATATCTTATTTATATTATAAATAAAGTTCAATGATGTAAGGATTTGTTGCTCCTTTTTTGGTAGTTCAGCAACGAATTCCTTATTTTTCAAGTATGACAAACTTCCCTCTACGTCGTTGAATTTAATTTTGCAAGAATGCAAAAATTGATTTTCAAACTTATATTTTTTATAGAATTCTTTATTAAAAGAAAAATTACCATATTTTGTGTCTCCAACAATAGGATGACCAATATAAGATAGGTGAACTCTTATTTGATGAGTTCTTCCAGTCAAAAGATGTACTTTAATGAGACTTAATTCATTTGTGGATGCTAAAACTTCATACTCGGTTTTTGCTTCCTTCGCACCATCTTTTACACTTGCAACAGAGACCAAATTAGTCTTTGCATTTTTTAATAATGGAGCATTTATAGTTCCTTTTTTATCTTTAAAATTTCCAACAACTAAAGCTAGATAATATTTCTCTAAATTGTCTCTTGTTTTGAACATATCTCCAAGTTCTTTCGATGTAGAGAGTGTTTTTGCAAATATGCACACTCCACTAGTATTTCTATCTAATCTATGAACAGGAGAAGGAACAAAATCTAATCCATTATTTTTAAATTCTTTTTTATGCAATAAGTAAGCTCTAACATAATTTGTTAGTGTATTATTTCTTTCATTTTCGTCTTTAACAACAAGGATACCTATAGGTTTATTCAATACCAAAATATTTTTATCTTCATAAATAATATCTAAATTAAATTTAATATTTTCAATTTCTTTTGGATCATTAAATTCTTCAACTTGCTTATCAGTTACATATATTTCAATTAAATCACCATCTTGTAAAATATAATTTTCTTTAACCCAGTGTCCATTAACTTTTACATCCTTTTTTCTAAATGTTTTATATATAAAAGAAAGAGGCGCTTTATTAAAATATTTTTTAACAAATTTATCAATTCTTTGGTTTTCGTTATCTTTAGTAATTTTAATTGATTTCACAATGAATAATTTACCATATTTTTGGTGTATTTAATAAACTTTTTTGATATAATCATTAAGCGTTCATATTAATGAATTTGGAGAAATACCCAAGAGGCTGAAGGGGTGGGCTTGGAAAGCTCATAGGTCTGTAACAGGACGCGAGGGTTCAAATCCCTCTTTCTCCGCCAAATTAAAATACTAAAAAAGATGCACAATCGTGCATCTTTTTTCTATTTCTTTTCTTCAACTTTTATTGTTGATACTACTGGAGCTTCACTAACAGTTGAAGTTTCCGCACTCTTTTGGGCTTCAACCAATTTCTTAAGTCTTTGCTCTTTTCTAGCTTGTCTTTCTTTATCACGATCTTCATTTTTACTAGCGAGTGAAAATGTGATTGCGATAATAATTGCACCTACTAAAAGTAGAACAATTCCCCAAAAAATAAATCCAAGTGGTCTATTTCCAAAAAATGATTTAAGTTTTGCATCTCCTAAAAGAATTGGGTTTTTTGATGGAGCAACGTTTATACTGCGACCAATAATGTCGAGCACATCAAAAGTTAAGCCAGTAACAAAAAACACTGCACCAATTACAAACCATACGATTTGTTTTATAGAAAATGATTTAAAAAATAATTTTAATCCTTTTGCTTCTTTTTTCTCTAAACTTTTATTAGCCACGATAACACCTTCAATTTATAAACTACTTGGCTTCTCCACCATCATGATTCTCTTCAGCTTTTGGAGCTTCTTGAGCATTCTTTGCTTCTTCTTGAGCTTTTTCATTATCTGAAATTAATTCTTTAAGAAGTGGTTCATAGGTTTCTCTCCAACCTTTTTCTGCATCTTCAACGAAAACGTGTAATTCGATACCGATTTCATTATAAACATCTTGGAAATTCTTTCCTTTTGGAAGATCTCTCTTACCAGTCATCATTTCAATATACTTGAAAATCTCATCTAAAGCATTTGTATAGATTTCATCTGTACAAGTTGCTTGTGATCTAACAAGGTTTAATAAACCAACAAGTTTATTTAAATCTTGTTGGATGAAATTGCTTTGAGGTGATGGTTGACCATTTGTTTCTCTCATAGCTTTATTGAAATCTTCAAATTGTTTTCTAACTTCATTAATTAAAGTCATTAAAGCAACTGCACGATAGAATCTTTCATCAGCTTTTAATAAAGCAACGACTCTATCATCTTTAAGATTGTTTTGTTCAGCATATTGTTCGTGAATACGAATAACATTATTTAATGATTCATGAAGTGGAATAACACCTTCAAAAATTTTGATGTTTTGAGCATGATCAACTCTGATTCCATCAGCTGCTTTTTTAATAACTGATGAAGTATCGCTATAGAAATCTTCACCAAATTTTTCGCATTCTTTTAAAAGTGCTTGTCCTTTTTCACCATTTTGATCGATGAAAACTTTTAATGGTGAATTAACTTTAACTTCATTAACAACACCGTTACGCTTGTAATCATAGAATTTTTCTTCGTATTTATCTCTTGGTAATGTGTACTCTAATGTGTCTCTAATAAGTGAATTGTAATAAACCAATGATACAATAACTCTACTAATTGTTTGCATATTAATAATCCTCTCCTACGCTTTTTATGCGCTACATAGTATATAATACTATTTTTTTATAATATATCTACTTAAATCTTCGTATTTGGAAATAGTAAATTTCGCATATTTTCTAATGACTTCAGGTGCTTTTGCCATACAAAAACTGGTTTCTGGAAACTCTTTAAACATTGAAATATCATTCCCACTATCACCAACAACACAAATTTCATCATCCTTAATATTTCTGATGTTACAATAATCTCTAATTCTTGAACCTTTATTGCAATCTTTAGGGGTAATTTCTATTACTTGATTGCACCATGATGATTCAATATTTGTAAAAGCATTACGAATCATTTTATTAAGCTCCATGGCTCGTTTTTTCTTTCGTGAAGTAATGCCAACAAAGAACATTAATTTATATATTTTTTGATTGTTAAAAGCATCTTCAAATTCATTTTCGTTTTTATAACAAATTTCTCCATAATTGCCTAATGATTTGTTATAAATTAAATACATGTATTTAAAGATAGCACGCCCTTTTCTAACTTTAACATAAAGTCCCTTTTCAGTCATAATTAAGACAGCTGGAAGTTTATATATTTTAGTAACATCTTCAATAATTTCTTTAACTTCTTCTTTGTCAATATTTTGTGTTCTTAAATATTCACCATTTTCATATAAAATTGCACCATTATATCCGACAAGAATACACTCTCTCCCAATAGCTTTTTCTACTCTTTTGCCATATTCAACAGATCTTCCACTAGCTAAAATGACTTTACCACCTTTATCAATAAAAGATTGCAAGAAAAAAAGGTTTTCTTTTGAAACTAAGTTTTTCTTATCTTTTGGGTAAAACAATGTCCCATCTAAATCCGTAGCTATATATTTAATCATAAAAAAAATGAGTTGCCATTTAGGCTAACTCATTTTAATTAACGATTAATTAAATATCAACTTTATTTTCAGCTTGAATTAAACCATATCCTCCATCATTTCTCTTATATAAAACCGAAATTCTTTCATCTTCACTATCTAAATATAAGAAGAAATTATGACCCAAAGCCTCCATTCTTGTGATGGCTTCTTCCATTTCCATTGGTTTAAGCTCAAATGATTTTGTACGGACTAGTTCGGCATTTAATTCTTCATTTTCTTCATCTTGAAGATTTTCATAAATGATTGATCTGCCTAAACCTTCATGTCCATATTTTTTAAGCATTTTTGTTTTAAGTTTACGCATTTCACCAATCAATTTATCAATTGCTAAATCAACTGCTGCATATAAATCATCATGTACAACTTCTGCTCTAAATGTCATTTCTTTTGTAAATACAGTGACTTCGATTTTTTGGGCTGTTTTGTATGTTCTACATACTGCACGACACAAAATTTCTTCATCATCGTCAAAGTATTTCTCCATTCTCTTTAATTTCTTTTTGATCGCATCAGAAATAGCTTCGGTAATTACGATGTTTTTGCCTACAATTTGAAACTTCATATAGATTATCCCTCCTTATGTACGACAAGACTTACGTCTTTACACTTATAGTATAAATTAGAGCGAAAATTTATGATAGATTTTTTAAAACAAAATTTTGAAATTTATTGGTCAAACATCATTAAATTTCAAAATAATGAACTTTTATTAAAAAACATATATGATTTTCTTGACAAAAAGTGTTTTTAAATAATTTTTTTATATATTTTTACTTATAAAGTCTCTTATAGCATCTTTATATCTTATAACGTTTTCTTCGCTAGTTTCTTTTGAAAATAAAATAGATTCAAATGGAACATTGTTTGAGGTTAATACAAAAACTCTATCATTAAACTTCGACAATTCTTTGCTATCATATCTAAATTTATATAGTTCTTGACAATACAAAGAAGATTGATCGTCATCAATGGAACTTTCTTTTAGTGGCTTATAAAAATTGTTATAAATTTCGCTATTTGTTAAAACATCTTCTGAATATTGAATATTACTATAACTTTTTATTTTGGCACTACTCGAAACCGTCACAAGAATATCTGTATTAGAGTTGAATAAAAACATAGATGCAAAACTTGCATGGATATTTGGGCAATTAACATATGGATCATCATGAGCAGTTTTACAATCACATACCCCATAAATATAATATGAATAACCAAAATCACGAAAATCTTTACTATTTAACACATTAAATAACGTTGGTGAATATTTTTCTTCCTTATCCCCATAATCATTTTTAACACTTAGATCAAATGAAGTTTTACAATCCTCAAAGTTAGCGTAATGATTTGCTTTTACACTACCACCTCTCCCAATGGTTGAACCGCAAGAAGTTGTAAACAATATTGAGAATAAACTGATCAACAAAAATTCTTTTTTCATAATAAATCCCCTTTTGGGCAAATATATTTCCCTAATGATGTTGAATAATAATTATTAGAACATTTATGCACTTCTTTTCCTTCTAAAACTAAATCATATGCGGAACAATAATTAGTAAAAAGGTTGCCATTATAATCATCCCATTTCATCTTTGATATTTCTTTATCATTTCTCCAACCGCTCATTAAATAAACATATGTGTCATCATATGCAAAAGCAAGCATAGAATGACCAAGATTATTTAATATTGCTGGTCTTCCTTCTTTTATTGCGTTTTGCACAATTATAAATTGTCTACCAGTAAGGATATCACCAGCATTACCTTCAGATGAGTTATAAGCGTATTTTAAATTTCTAACCTCGCTTATATAATCATTCATAAACTTAATTTGTGTTTCTGTCCTAATTCCTTTTTTCTCAATATCAATGTTATATTTGGTATCGCCATAATTAATTAAATATTTAAAAAAATCATCCCCCTTCGTTGAAGGAGATTTTGTAAATTCAATACATGAGTTTTTATCTTCACTCATTGGATTATCATATTTTTCTTCGACCACATCGTCATTATAGACGGAGTCATAATATCCAAACATCATTTGAGCTGAAATTACAGCACAAGTATTATTTTCATTTTTCCCATATTCATCAGACTTTAAGTTTTTAAAATAATAGGAATATTTACAAAAATAAGCATTAGATGGAATATCATTAAAACTAATTTCTGTTAAGCAATCATAAATATTGTTCCCTATAGATTCCTTGTTTATTACAATATTTTCATTCGTATCTATATCTATTAAATTATTATCTGAAATTCCAATATGCTTATGACCGAAATCATTTGATTCAACATAAACTAGATAGTCCATATCCTTGTTTTTTAAATATGGATTACTATCATTTTCAAATCTTTCAATTACATTTTTTGAAGAATTTTCAATCAATTCTGATGAACGCTCATTAACTATTAATG
>CAVGUA010000080.1:0-17047 GCA_963632335.1 Parabacteroides goldsteinii | reverse complement strand
ATTGAAAAGAAAGTAATTGAAAAACTTAAAGAAATTGAAGATTCTGATTTCAAAAAATATTGCGATTTCTTTAAAAATTTTGGAGACCATATTAAATTTGGAATTTATCAAAGTTTTGGTTCTAAAAAAGAATTACTCGAAGATCTTTTAGTTTTCCATTCATTGAATTCACAAGATGACGAATTCATCACATTAAAATCATATAAGGATAGTATGAAAGATGGTCAAAAAGAGATTTATTATGTTAGTGGTAAAACTCTTGAGGCAATTAAGCTTCTTCCACAATTAGAAAAATATAAGAAAGCTGGAATTGATGTTTTACTTTTAACAGAAAATATTGATGAATTTGCTTTAAGCATAATGAAAGATTATAAGAAAGTTGAATTCAAAAATATTACAAATGAATCTAGTGAAGATTTGAGCGATGATGAAAAAGATAAGATTACATCATTAGAAGCAGAAAATAAGAGAACTTTAGATGAATTAACCGAAGCTTTAAAAGGAAAGGTTGATCAAGTTACATTCTCTACAAAATTAGTTGAATCCCCAGTTTGTATAACAACTAAGAACAATTATAGCTTGAGCATGGAAGAAACTCTTAAAAATGATCCTAACAACAAGAATAATGCCGATATGTATAAAGCAATAAAAGTTCTTGAAATTAATCCTGATCATGAATTATTTAAAGCTATCTCAAAATTAACCAATGAAGATGATGTTAAAAAATATGGAAATCTTCTTTATGACGAAGCTATGTTATTAGAGGGATTTGATGTTGAAGATAAAGCAGCATTTGTTAAAAATTTAAACGATTTAATGCTTAAAAACATAGATAAATAGGTGTTAAAAAAATAGTTATTTTGCCTTCAATTGTTATTCAATTGAAGGCAATTTTTGTTGTATAATTATCTAGAAATTTAGGAAGAATTTAAAGTATGAAAAAGAACAATTTTTTAAAAAATAATGGGAAAATTAGTTTAGTTGCACCATCTTTTGGATGTGCAAGTGAACCATACAAAACTAGACTAGATGTTGCTATTGAAAATTTAGAAAGTTATGGCTATATCGTTGATATTGGCCCAAATTGTTATTTAGCAAAAGTAAACACAAGAAGTAATAAAGCATCGTTATGTGCTAAAGAAATTATGGATGCTTTCAAAAGTGATTCTGATTGCATTATTAGCGTTGGTGGTGGTGAAACAATGATGGAAATTCTTCCATATATAAATTTTGAAAAAATCAAAAAGATGGAACATAAATTTTTTGTTGGTTTTAGTGATAATACTAATCTCACTTATACTTTAACAATTTTAAGTGATTTTATGACAATTTATGGGGTATGTGCACCTGCATTTGCTTTTAGTCTAAAAGATGACAATAAAGATACATTGGATTTATTGACTGGAAAAATCAATAAAACAAAGGGATATGAAGGATTTTTTATAAATAGAGATGAAGATTTTGATGCATCTTCAGATTCTTTAAGAGAAATTGAATATAACGAAGAAAAAATTTTAAAATATCATCCTGCAAATACTGATTTAAATATTGAAGGAAGAATGCTTGGTGGATGTCTTGATTGCTTAGTTAATTTGTGTGGGACAAGATTTGATAAAACAAAAGAATATTTAGAAAAATATAAAGATGATGGTTTTATTTGGTTTTTAGAATCATGTGATTTAGATGCAATAAGTATTGAAAGAGCTTTGTTTCAATTAAGAGAAGCTGGGTGGTTTAAATATGTTAAAGGATTCATATTTGGTCGACCACTTCATTATAAAGAAAAAGTTTTTGATGAAGATCACTATACTGCAATAAGGAACAT
Source organism: Parabacteroides goldsteinii (assembly GCA_963632335.1). GTDB lineage: Bacteria > Bacillota_I > Bacilli_A > RFN20 > CAG-826 > Onthovivens. Next base: position 15,222 of record CAVGUA010000080.1, on the reverse strand, counting down.
TATTAATAAATTAAAAGTGCCTTATGTTATGGATGCAGACCTTGGGCATCTTTCTCCATCAATGCCAATTGTTACTGGTGCTAAAGCTCACGTTACAACCAAAAAAGGGAATATTTTCATTGAATATTTAGACTTATAAGTATTTAAATACTGATATATTTTCAATGATTTAGTATCTTTTATAATTTTAAAGAATTTGGTTTTTTATAAAATTATTTGAGTCAAAAATATCGTTCAAAAAATTCAATAAATCTAATAAAAAATTAATCGATTTTTTCTATAAAAAGCCTGGATTATTATGTATAATAATCAAGTAGGGATTTTATTATGCAAAAAAGCTATGACATTATAATTGTTGGAGCTGGTCCTTGCGGTATATATGCAAGTTACGAGCTCTGCAAGTTGAATAAAAATTTAAAAATATTATTAGTTGACAAAGGATATGATATTTACCATCGATCATGTCCAATTTTAAAGGGCAAAATTAAGCAATGTCCACAAGACATTTATGGGAATAGCGGGTGTTATCCTGCTTGTTCAATGACAAATGGTTTTGGTGGATGTGGTGCTTATAGTGATGGAAAATTTAATATTACTAGTGAATTTGGTGGTTGGTTAACCGAGTATCTTGATAACGAGACTGTTTTAGACTTGATTAAATATGTTGATAAAATTAATTTAGAACATGGTGCTCCTAACGAAATTACTGATCCTCATACTCCTGAAGTTGAGGAAATTGAAAGAAAAGGAATTGCTGTTGGATTAAAACTTTTAAGAAGCGAAGTTAGACACTTAGGAACCGAAGTAAATTTGAAAGTTTTGCAATCTATTTATGAAGAGCTTAGAAAACATATTGATATGCAGTATTCTACTGAAGTCAAAGATATTGTTGTTAATTCCAAGAATGAAGTTTGTGGCATCTTAACGAATAAAAACGAGACCATTAACGCAAAATATGTTTTGTTAAGTGTTGGAAGACCTGGTGCTGAATGGTTAAGCAAGGTCATGAAAAAACACAAAGTCAAGGTTTCAAATAATAGAGTCGATGTTGGTGTTAGAGTTGAAACTAACGATATTATTATGAAAGAAATTAACAAGCACCTTTATGAAGGAAAGTTTGTTTATGCAACGAGTTTAGGAACAACGGTTCGTACTTTTTGTTCGAATCCATCTGGTCATGTAGTTTTAGAAAATGATGGCAATGTTGTAACTGTTAATGGACATGCTTATAATTCAAGTGATTTAGGAAGTCAAAACACAAATTTTGCTCTTTTAGTTTCGCATGAATTTAGTGAACCATTTAAAGATTCTAATGAATATGCTAAAGATATTGCAAGTTTAGCAAATAAATTAAGTGGTGGAACTGTAATTGTTCAACGCTTTGGAGATATTTTAGCTGGAAGAAGATCTACCCGAAAAAGGATTGAAGAAGGTTTTGTTAAACCAACTTTAAAAGAAGCAGTTCCTGGTGATTTATCTTTGATATTGCCTTATAAAACTATGCAATCATTAATTGAAATGATTAAGGCTTTAGACCATGTCACTCCTGGTATTGCAAATTCACATACGCTTTTCTATGGAGTAGAGGCCAAATTTTATAGTGACAAGATTGAATGTTCTAAAAATTTCGAAACAAAAATTAAAAATTTATATATAGGCGGAGATGGAGCTGGTATTACTCGTGGTTTAGCACAAGCTGGGGCAAATGGGGTTGCTATTGCTCGTGACATCTTGCATAAAGAGGAGGGCAAATAGATATGGAAACAATTTTTACCAACGATGGTGTTTTTAGTGTAAATGGATTGTTGGATTTTTTATTTACCTTACTTGCTTTAGCTGCAATTGTATTTTTTGTTTTATATTATGTAAAAAGAAAATTTGCAATTATTACGACAGCCTCAATTTCAGGATTAATCATTTTTGCAACTCTATTTAAGCTCTATAATTTGCTTATTATTTCATCCGTGGCACTTATTGTTTCGTGCGTGATTTATCTTGTTGCAAATATGGCGGAAATTAGATCGCTTGTTGCAAATAAATTTGTTCAACCAAAAAAATTGAGAAATACAGTTGTAAAAGATAAAGAACCTGATAGTAAAGGTTTTGATAAAGAAGCCCTTTATAAAACAGTTAATGAAGCAGTTTTATATTTAGCAAAACATAAAATTGGTGCAATTATGACTTTTGAAAGAAAAGATAAACTTGATAATTTAATCAAAAATGGTTCAGTTTTAAATGCACCAGTAACTTACGAACTTTTAATTACAATTTTTTATCCTGGAACACGTTTACATGATGGTGCTGTAGTTATTAGAAATGATGAAATTATCGCTGCAAGTGTTTACTATACTCCAACAACGAAACCTTTAATTGGAAAATATGGTAGCAGACATAGGGCTGCTATTGGTATTTCAGAAATTTGTGATGCTGTAACTGTCGTTGTTAGCGAAGAAACTGGAAGAATTTCAATTGCCTATAATGGCGAACTTGAAGGATATAGTCCTGATAATTTCTATAAAGCATTTGGAAACATTATGAGTGAAACAGAAGGCGTTGTCTCTTCAAATAATGAAGGTAATTAATATGGATGAAAAAAGAAAAGAAGAATTTAAAGAAGAAAAATTTCAAGAATATTATGATTTCATAATTAAAGTTCTTTCGATTGCGAAGATAGGTCGAGTTTTTTCTAAAGATCCATATGCTTTAGATAATTATGAACAGCTTGAAAAACTAGCTATGAAAGAACTTGAAAACTTCGAACATGTTAAATTTAATAGACCTGATTTATTTACTCGTGAGATTTATCCAACTCCAAGTGTGTCTGTTCGTACATGCGTTTTTAACGATAAGGACGAGGTTTTATTAGTTAGAGAGTTTCCTGAAGAAAGATATTCTTTGCCTGGTGGTTGGTGTGATTTATATGATGCTCCAAGTGAAGCAGCTAAGGCTGAATGTGAACAAGAGGCTGGTGCAAAAATTAAAAATTTGAAACTAGTTGGAATTATAAATAGAACACCTTTTAAAGTTTTTCCAGCGGGAACGCCTCTTCATAAATCAGTTCCTGAATATGCAATTATTTTTAGAGCTGATCTTGATGGTGTTTTAAAAGAACATTTATATGAAACCGATGATGTTGGTTTCTTTAACATAAATGAGCTTCCACCTTTAAGCCATAAAGTTACTGAAGAGGAAGTTAAAAAGATGATTTTAGCAGCAAAAGATGGTAAAGTAATCTTTGATTAAATTTAAGGAGAAAAGTTATGTCAACTCACATTTTAGATTCTGCAAAATTTGCAAAAACAGTTTTAATGCCAGGTGATCCTTTAAGAGCAAAATACATTGCTGAAAATTATTTGGTCGATACTGAAGAAGTCACGAATGTACGTGGCATTTTAGGTTATACTGGCAAAACAAAAGATGGTAAAGAAATTAGTGTTATGGCAAGTGGTATGGGTTGCCCATCTATTGGTATATATTCATACGAATTATTTAAATTCTATGGTGTTGAAAATATTATTCGTATTGGTACTTGTGGAAGTTTAAATGATGATTGTCATATTGGTGATGTTATTTTAGGGACATCTGCCTGTTCAAATGGTGGATTCACTAAACAATACGAAGTAAATGGAATTAGAATGTCGCCTGTTTCAGATTTTGGTTTACTATATAAGGCATATAATAATGCAAAAGAATTAGGTCTAAATGTTCATGTTGGACCAGTTGTTAGTAGCGATTGTTTTTATGGCGAAGATGCAACTCAAAATACAAGATTAAGTAATATGGGAATTTTAGGCTGCGAAATGGAAGCTTATGCATTATTTATAAATGCAATGATGCTTAAAAAACATGCGGCTTGTATTTTAACAGTTAGTGATAAACTTGTTGGAACACCTGAAAAAGATTTAACACAAATGGAAAGACAAACAATGCTTCATAACATGTTTACTCTTGCCTTAACTTTAGCTGAATAGTTTTAGGAGAAATTTATGAATGGGAATGCACTTGAAATGAATGATTTATTAAGAATTATTTTTATAGTGATATGCGTGATTTTAGGTTTATTACTTGTTTTAATAGTGCTTTTCCCTTTCATTAAAAGGAAATATATTTTTAAAAATTTCAGAAAAGTCTATTATAAAAAAATAAATAGTATCGTTTTAGATAACGATTATTTATTAATAAATGATTTAACTCTTAATGATCGAGAAGGGAAAATTTGTACAATAGATCATCTAATTTTCGCGAATAAATATATTTATGTAGTTAAAGATAGATATTATCGTGGTGGAATTTCAGGCGAAGTTAATGATAATGTGTGGTTCTTCTATGGAAAGCAAGGTCAAAAAGAAGAATTTGAAAACCCAATGAATATCAATAAAAAACGTATTGAAAAACTTGCTAATATTACACATTTTGACAAAGAATACTTTATTTCAATTGTTTTAATTAATAACGATTGCGTTGTTAAAAATTTAAAATCATTAAATGGCGGAGATAGTTATATTATTCCATATAGCAAACTTAAAAGTTTAATTAAAACAATTGAATCAAGAAATGTTCCACCAATTGAACAAAAAGGATTAGAAAAGGCAGTTTTAGAAATTGCTCAACTTAAAGGGAAGATTGTGAATGACGAAATCGAGTAAAAAAGAAATATTTAAAAAATTTGCTAAAAATTCGAGAACTAACTTGCGTTACAGCGCAGTTATTTCTTTTATTATTGTTATTATTTATGCCTTTGCAGCGCTAATTTTGAATTATTATAGTTCATTTTTTTCAGGGCTTCTTGGTATTTTATTTATAATTTTATTTTTATCTTGCTTAGTGGCTTTAGTTCAACCTTTTATTTATAGTTTTTTTGCTCTTAATACTGTGCAAAATACTGATGCAGATCGAAATGTTGGAATGTCAGAATTCTTTAAAGGTTATATGGTTGGGAGTAAAAGAATGATTTCTTCGTTGCTTTTAATTCCATCAACATTGCTTTATTCATTCTTAATTTATTTTGCATCATCGTTCATACTTGGTTTTTTAACGTATGGTACGCTCTTTTTAGTAAATCCTGAATATCAGGAATTATATAAACAAATGCTCACTTTTATTCAAGCAAATAATCAAGAAGGATTATCAAATTTATTAAATGCAAATTTAAATTTAATAAATATTCCATTAGTTTATATTGAATTTATTTCAACTTTTTTAGGTTTTTATTATTTTATCCATCGAATTGCATTGAATATTTTTAAATACTATTTATTGCCTTATGCTTTTAATTGCAATAAAAAAGTATTTCAAACAGTTTATAAAAGCACAATAAAAGAAAATAGAAAATATTTTTATTCCAACTATTATGGTGTTTTGTATCCTTTTGTTATTTTAATTTGTATTATTTTCCCACTTTCTTATTTCTTGCTTTATCATTTTGAATTTCATAATAGTTCTATTTTAATTTTAGGATTAACTTCTATTGTTGTGACTATTTTATTTTTGCTTCCATTTTTACCTGTATTATTTAATTTTTACGAAGAAATTGTAGAAAAGTTTGCAATTTTACTTATTTCTAGAATGAGATCATTACTTGAACAGCAATTAACAGAATTAAATGAGGCTCTTGAAGACGCTAGTGATGAAGAAAAGGCGCAAATTAATGTATTTAAACAGTATTTAAACAGTTTAAATATAAATAATGAAAATATGAAAGAAAAGGAAAATGAACTTAGGATAAAAGCAGAAGAAAAAGAGGCTAAAGAAAAAGAAAAGGAAGATAAAAATAACAAAGACTAAATTATTAATAAATTATCACGTAAAGTGATTGTATTCTTATTGGCTTTGCCAATCTGAGAACTTGGTTCGATGTGCTTTCCAACAAAAAAGAGCAAGATGTTACTCTTACTCATATTTGCACATCTGGAGCAGGTGACGGGAATCGAACCCGCGTACTCAACTTGGCAAGCTGATATTCTACCATTGAATCACACCTGCGTGCTTAATTATGATATATGAAAAGATTTAAAAAATCAAGGAGATTTATATGAACGAATATCAGCTTGCAGACTTAATTTTCCCTAACATCAAAAAAACTGTTATGGATTTAGAAAAGATGTATCCCGAAAGAAGTTTCGACGCGGGTTCGAAAGTAACAAGATTTGCACCATCACCAACAGGTTTTTTACATACAGGAAGTTTATTTACATCATTAGTAGCATCAAAACTTGCTAAAGATTCTAAAGGTGTTTTTTATACTCGTTTAGAAGATACCGATACAAAACGTGAAATTAAAGGCAGTGGTGAATTATTAATTAAACAACTTGCTAGATTTAATATTGTTCCTAATGAAGGTTATTTAGGTGAGAAAGAAGAAGGAAATTATGGTCCTTATAAACAATCGAATAGAAAAGAAATTTATGAAATTGTTATTAAAGAAATGCTTCAAAAAGGACTCGCTTATCCTTGCTTTTTAACTGAAGAAGATTTAGCAAAACTTAGAGAAGAACAAGATAAAAATAAAGAAATAACTGGGGTATATGGAAAATATGCAAAATATAGAGATTTAGATCCTCTTGAAGCAATTGAAATGATTAAAAGTGGTAAACCTTATGTTATTAGATTTAAATCACATGGAAATCATTTAAATAAAATTAAAGTACATGATGAAATTAGAGGCGATCTTGAATTAACTGAAAACGACCAAGATGTTGTTATTTTAAAAAGCGATGGACTTCCAACTTACCATTTTGCTCATGTAGTAGATGATCATTTTATGCATACAACTCACGTTACCCGTGGAGAAGAATGGCTCCCAAGTTTACCAATTCATATCGAAATGTTTAAAGCGTTAGGGTTTAAATTGCCAAAATATGCTCATCTTCCAGTTATTATGAAAATGGATAATGGTACAAGAAGAAAATTATCCAAAAGAAAAGATAATGAAGCAAGTGTTGATTTTTTCTTTAAAGAAGGTTATGAACCAAATGCTTTATTAGTTTATTTGATGACAATTGCTAATAGTAATTATGAAGACTATATCGTAAGAACTAAAGATTATAATTTAGATAATTTTGAATTTAGTTTAAAGAAAATGTCATTAGATGGCGCTCTTTTCGATAACGATAAATTAAATTATTATAGTAAAGAAATTTTAAGCAAAATGACTAAAGAAGAAATTTCAGAAAAAGCCCTTAAATGGAGCAAAGAATTTTCGCCTGAACTTTATAACTTTATCAATAAAGATAAAAATAGATTTATTGAAATAATGAATATTGAAAGAGAAAAGAAAAATCCAAGAAAGGATTATGCAAAATATAGCGATATTTATCCTTTAATTAAATTCTTTGACTATGATGAATATTTAAATATGTCTAAAAATATTAAAGATGAATTTAATCCTAATATAAATAAGGATATTGTGATTAATTTTTTAAATGATTATAAAGATAATTATGATGTCTCTTTAGATGAACAAACTTGGTTCAATAAAGTAAAAGAAGTGGCAGCAAAATATAATTTCTGTACCGATAATAAAGTTTATAAAGAAGATCCAAGTAAGTGGAGTGGAAACATTAATGATGCTTGCGAAATTATACGTATTGCTTTAACAACAAGAAAAGTTACTCCAAACTTATTTTCTATCATGAAAATTTTATCTGATAAGGAAATTAAGGATAGAATTGAGCTAATAATTAAAAACTTGGCTTAGGATCTTATAAAAATCATTTATGAAAACTGATTAAGCAATCTTGCAAAATCAGTTTTTTTAAATTTTTAGAAAAAAATTTGTAAATTTTTTGAATTCCCCCCCTATTAATAGTAAAGGAGGAATTTTATGACTAAAATTTATGAAGGTCGTAAGGATTTTACAAATTATTTGAAACTCTCAAGACCTGATGATGAACTTTATAAGACTGTTTCTAAAAAGAAACCATTTTCAACTGAATATCAATTAAAGGTGCCTTATTGTTTATATTCAACATCTTTTGCATCAGTAGTTGGTACGGCATTTGATTATGTTGCAAGATTTATGATTGCGCGACTAATTGAAAATAATAAGGAAACAGCTCTTGATAATCTTGCTGCTGAAAGAGGAATCGAATGCTTTAATAGCATTGAGCAAGAATTTATCAATGAAAAATTTGAATATTATTTGGAGGAAATTGAGCGGTATATTTACGGAGATAATGAGATTACATTAAAAGATGTTTCGATGATGTCATGTTTTTTAGCTAGACTTGAGCATGCAGCTAGGACAAAATGGATTCCAAATGATGAAACTATTAAGTATTTGCATAAGGAAGATAAAGAAATTCTTAAAGAAGTAAATATGATGGGCGTTGTTTTTTATGACGATTTTATTTCGAAAGGAATGGTTAAAGAAAAAAGTGATGTTATTTTTAATCCAACATTTGGCGTATGTACTGAAAAATTGAAAGGTGCTGATGGAGATGTTTATATTGATGGAGTTTTATGGGATTTTAAAACTACAAAATGTAATTTAAAAAAGACCGAAGACTTTACTCAAATGTGGCAATATTTAGTTTACGATAAAGTATGCAAATTATATTCTGATGATTCTTATTCCTTAAAAAATAAAGAAATCAAAGCATTAGCATTTTATAAAGCAAGGTTTGGAGAAATAGAATTTTTAAAAATTAAAGAGATCAAAACAAACCAATTATTTGCTGTTAGTAGAACAATTATCATGATGTTAACTTATATTGATGATTGCCCATCAATTGATGATGCGCTAGAAAGAACTAATAGATACAAAGTTTTTTCAACAATGTAAGCATATTATTTGTTTTTAAAATATAACTCTTTATAATTTACTTGTTTAGTGAGGAAAAATTATGAAGATTGCATTAACTTATAACATAGAAGATAAAACAGTTGGTCAACATTTTGGGGATTGTGAAAATTTTTTAATCGTTGATTTAGATGATAATAGTGAAAAAGTAATTGATAATGGAGGATATTCACATAAGGAATTAATTCCATATTTAGCAACATTTGGTGTTGAAAGTTTAATTTGCGGTGGAATTGGCGATATGGCCGTTTATCTTTTAGGTCAAGCAGGTATTAAAGTTTTTTGTGGTGTCCAAGGCGACGCAGAAAAAGCCATTGAACTTTATAAAGAAAATAAATTAACAAGTGATGAGTCAATGATTCATCAATGCTCTTGCCATCATTAATTTTATTTTTGAATGTTTTTAAAAAAATACATATTTAAAATTTTTTAGTTTGCTTAATTTTCAAACTTTTAAATAGTTTTTTTGTATATCAGTTTTTGAAAGTTTGAATTTTTATATTTTTTTGATGAAAAATTAATAATAGAAATAATATCGATATGTTCGAATGTTTTTTAATTATGTACAATAATTAATTCTTTTAAAATGTCTATTTTTACAAATCTTTTTTCATTTTATTTCCAATGATTAGGTTTTTAAATTGCTAATATAAAGATGCTTTGAAAGCGCTTTCACGCGCAAAATGCAAAAGACTATACAATGTCTAAACTACATAAATCAGGAGGAAAATATGAAAGGAATTTGTGTAAAGAGTGAAATTAAACCTTTAAAAAAAGTGTTACTTCACCGCCCTGGTCGCGAATTATTAAATTTAACACCAGATACTTTGGGAGAACTTTTATTTGATGACATCCCATTTTTAAAAATTGCTCAAGAAGAACATGATGCTTTTGCTCAAACTTTAAAAGATAATGGAGTAGAAGTTGTTTATCTTGAAGATTTAATGACTGAAGTTTTTGATTTACATCCAGAACTTATCAAGCCATTTATTTATCAATGGTTAGAAGAAGCTGATGTCCATACAAAAGTATGGCAAGACAGACTTTACAATTATTTAATGGACAATTTTAAAGGAAAAGAACTTGTTTTAAAGACAATGGAAGGAATTACTTTAAAGGAAGTTGGTGGTCCATTTAATGATTCGCTTGTTGATCTTGTAAGCGAACCATCAAAATTAATTGTTGATCCAATGCCAAATCTTTATTTCACACGTGATCCATTTGGTTCAATTGGACATGGTGTTTCATTAAATAGAATGAGATTTCCAACAAGAAATAGAGAAACAATTTATGCTGATTATATTTTTAGATATCATCCAGATTTTGCTGGTTTAATCACAAGATATAGCGATAGAACTAGCCCATTTAATATTGAGGGTGGCGATATTTGCGTTTTAAGCGATAAAGTTTTAGCAGTTGGTATTTCGCAAAGAACATCACCAGATGCAATTGAAGCATTAGCAAGAAAGTTATTTGCTTCAAAAGTCGATTCATACGAAACTGTTTTAGCATTTTCAATTCCAGTTTCAAGAGCATTTATGCATCTTGATACAGTTTTTACTCAAATTGATGTTGATAAATTTACAGTTCACCCAGGAATTCTTGGACCATTAAAGGTTTTTGAAATTACTGATGCAGGGAATGGGAATTTAAATATTAAAGAAGTCAATTCTTCACTTGAAAAGATTCTTGAACATTATTTAGGAATTCCACACGTCGAAGTTATTAAATGTGGTGGCGAAGATAGAATCGCTAGTGAAAGAGAACAATGGAATGATGGAAGTAATACCTTATGTATTGCTCCAGGAAAGATTGTTGTTTATCAAAGAAATGATGTGACCAACGAAATTTTAAGAAAACATGGATTAACTGTTCTTGAAATTCCAAGTGCCGAACTTAGTCGTGGAAGAGGCGGTCCAAGATGTATGTCAATGCCATTATGGCGTGAAGAATAATATATATAAATATAGAAGGGAAATAAAATTATGGGAGTTAATTTAAGAGGAAGAAGTTTTTTAACATTATTGGACTTTACACCAGCTGAGATCAGATACTTACTTGATCTTTCGCACAATTTCAAAGCCATGAAACAAAATGGAGTTGAACATAAATATTTAAGTGGGAAAAATATCGTCTTATTATTTGAAAAAACTTCAACAAGAACAAGATGTGCTTTTGAAGTTGCTGGAATGGATCTTGGAATGGGTGTTACTTTCCTTGATAGTGGTTCAAGCCAAATGGGTAAAAAAGAATCTCTTGAAGATACAGCTAAAGTTTTAGGAAGAATGTTTGATGGTATTGAATATCGTGGATTTAAACAATCTGTCGTTGAAGATTTAGCAAAATATAGTGGAGTTCCAGTTTGGAATGGCTTAACTGATGATTTCCATCCAACTCAAATGTTAGCTGATGTAATGACTATTGAAGAAAAATTAGGACATAGTCGTGGTGTTAAACTTACATTCATGGGCGATGGAAGAAATAACGTTGCTAATTCATTAATGGTAGTTAGTGCAAAACTTGGCATGCATTTTACAAATTGTGCACCAAAAGATTTATGGCCAAAACAAGAATTAATTGATAAATGTAAAGAAATTTGTAAAGAAACTGGCGGAAGTATTAACTTAACTGAAGACCCAAAAGTTGGAGCAAAAGATGCTGATGTAATTTATACAGATATTTGGCTTTCAATGGGCGAAGATCCAGCAAAATGGGAACAAAGAATTAATGATTTAAAACCATATCAAGTTAATAAAGAACTTATGAGTTATGCAAAACCAACTTGTATTTTCGAACATTGCTTACCTTCATTCCACGATTTAAATACTTCAATTGGTCGTGATATTAATGAAAAATACGGCCTTCCAGAAATGGAAGTTACAGATGAAGTTTTCGCTTCGAATCAATCAGTAGTATTTGATGAAGCGGAAAATAGAATGCATACAATCAAAGCTGTTATGTATGCAACACTTAAATAATTATTTAAGTAAGGGCTATTTATGAATAAAAGATTAGTTATTGCTCTTGGAGGAAATGCTTTAGGAAATACTCCAGAAGAACAATTAGAACTTGTTAAAGAGACTGCCAAGACCATCGTTGATTTATCTCAAAAAGGATATGACATCATCGTTGGTCATGGTAATGGCCCACAAGTTGGAATGATAAATCTTGCAATGGATTTTAGTGCAAATAATGGTGGAAAAACCCCATCAATGCCATTCCCAGAATGTGGTGCAATGTCTCAAGGATATATAGGCTACCATTTACAACAAGCCATTCAAAGAGAACTCTTTAAAAGAGGAATTAAAAAAGAATGTGCAACAGTTGTAACCCAGGTTGTAGTTGATCCAAATGATCCAGGATTTAAAAAACCTACAAAACCTGTTGGTATGTTCTATTCAAAAGAAGAAGCTAATCGAATTGCAGCAGAAAAGGGCTACACATTCGTCGAAGATGCAGGACGTGGCTATCGTCGCGTTGTCCCATCACCAATACCACAACGTATCGTTGAACTTAATGTAGTTGAAAAACTTGTTGAGGCAGGATGCATTGTGATTACGGTCGGCGGAGGTGGTATTCCAGTAGTGGAGACTGCTGACGGTTTGAAAGGTGTTGCTTCTGTTATTGATAAAGATAGAAGTAGTGCCAAGCTTGCTTTAGATATTGGAGCTGATATGCTTGTGATTCTTACTGCAGTTGATAGAGTTTGTATCAATTTCAATAAGCCAGATCAAAAAGCATTAGAAAAGATGAATTTATCTGAAGCGAAACAATACATTAGCGAAGGTCACTTCGCTCCAGGAAGTATGTTGCCTAAAGTTCAATCATGTATTCAATTTGTCGAAGAAAATGAGCATGGTGGCGTTGCTTTAATTACATCACTTCAAAAAGCCGGCGAGGCTCTTGATGGTAAAACTGGTACTATCATAGAAAAATAAAATTGTTTTCTTATAATAGGAGGAAAAACAAATCATGGCGAGTTTAGAAACAAACCGTACCCAAGAAACAAAAGAACCAAAGAAAAAATTTAAGTTCCATCTTGGTACATTCGGAATTTTGTTGATCGTTATCTTAGTCGTTGCAATTATTACTTGGTGTTCAAATGGACAATCATATACTGATGGAGAAGGCGGTATTGCTACTGTTCATGGTGCAACTCTTGATCAAATTTTCATGTCACCAATTAAAGGTCTTCAAGATGCTATTGGTGTCATTGGATTCGTTTTCTGTTTAGGCGCATTCTTAGGTTTAACTAATGCTACTGGTGCTCTTGAAACTGGTATCAAATCTTTAGTTAAGAAGTTACATGGCAAGGAAGTTATTTTAATTCCTGTCTTAATGTTTATCTTCTCAATTTGTGGTACTACCTATGGTATGTGTGAAGAAACAGTTGGTTTCTATATTCTTTTAGCCGCTACAATGTACGCTGCTGGCATGGATCCACTCGTTGGCTGTGCAACAGTCTTACTTGGAGCTGGTGTTGGTGTTCTTGGCTCAACTGTCAACCCATTTGCAGTTGGTGCTGCTGTTAGTGGAGCTGGTGTTAGTGTTAACCAAGCTATTATCCTTACTGAAGGCGTTGTCTTATGGTTAGTCACATACGCAATTGCCACAACATTCGTCGTTATTTATGCTAAAAAAGTTTTAAAAGACAAAGGTTCAACCTTCATGTCTTTACAAGAATTAAAAGATTGTGATGAAGCTTATGGAAATGCTACTAAAGGTTTAGATGATGTTAAACTTACCAAAAAGCAAATCGCAGTTTTATGGATTTTTGGATTTACTTTCTTAGTTATGATTATCGGATTTATCCCATGGCAAGATGTTGCTTTTGGTGGTGATGAAGATGCTTTCTTTGCTGTCTTTGGTTGGTCACAATACTTAACTGGTACTCCACTTGGATGGTGGTACTTTGATGAAGCCGCTATGTGGTTCATGTTCATGGGTATTGTTATCGGCTTTGTTGGCATGGAAGATCGTAGTTTAATTAGCAAAACTATCATTAATGGTTTTGCTGACATGATTGGCGTTAATTTAGTTATCGCTCTTGCTCGTGCATCAACCGTTTTATTAAATCAAACTGGTGCTGGAAGTTGGTTAGTTGAAGTTTCAGTTAATGGTTTAGCACAAAGTGGAATGCCAAGCTGGTTATTCATTGGTTTAGATTATCTCTTACACATTGGATTATCATTCTTAGTTCCATCATCATCAGGTTTAGCAAGTTTATCTTCACCAATCGTTTCACCTATCATGCAAGGTTTAATCGATAAAGGTATTAGTGGTTATAATGGTTCTGTTGAAACATCAATTATGGCTTTCGTAGCTGCTAATGGTGTCGTTAACTTAATTACTCCAACTTGTGGTGCTATCATGGGTGGATTAGCCATTGCTCACGTTAATTATTCTACATGGGTTAAATGGTCCTGGAAACCAGTTCTTTGTATCGCTGGAGCATCCCTTGTTATCTTAGTCGTTTCAATGTTAATCCTTGGTTAATTATTGATAAAAATATAATAATAAAATCTAATGAATTTACTATCCCCTTTTATAGTAAATAAGTTAGATGTTACCGCTCATAAATCATTTATGAGTGGTTTGTTTTTTGTTTAACAAAAGCATCACATTTTGATAAACATTGTATTTGTAAAGTGATATTAAATTGAGTAAAATATTAGTTAGTTTTATGAATAAATTAGCAGTTTTACAAGACGGATATATTAGTGAGGTTGATCGCACTAAAATTTGTTCTTTTGATAACGAAGTTATCGAAAAACCAACAAAACCACTTATTCATCAAGCGGCTCGTTTTTTGTATTTTAAAAAAGGCTATGGAAACATTGTTGTTGAGGGCGTAAATTATAAAATTATTCCAAATACTATAATTGCAATTATTCCATGGGAAATTAGTGATATTACTGAAGTTTTAGAAACACTTCAATTGAAAAAAATAATCTATGATTATTCATATATAAATAATTCTTTAAAAAGTGTATCAAATTTAGCTCCAAATGATTCAGTAGCTGAACTTTTTCAAATTATGTCGAAATATCCTGCGCTTTATTTAAATGATAATCAGGCTAAACTTATGGATTCATTATTTAAAGATCTTGAAAATGAAGTAGGATTATCAAGTGCTTTAGAAGAGAAAAAACTTAAACCACTAAGTGAACTTTATGTTGCAAATAAAATTGTAGAAATAATGATTCTTGGCGAAAGAATTATTTATGAAAATAAAGGAAAATCCTTAATAAAAGAACCAAAAGTTATAAGAACCCAAGGCATGTCAATTTTAACTTATATTTATGCACATTCTAGTGAAGGCTTGACTCTTGAAAAACTTAGTAAAGTATTTTATATGTCAGAATCCTCTATTTCAAAATATATTATGGATTTAACAGGGGTTTCATTTATTAATATTTTAA
>CAVGUA010000079.1:0-5145 GCA_963632335.1 Parabacteroides goldsteinii | reverse complement strand
ATCCAACTCATCCCATATTTCTTCCTTAAGTTTTCTATCATTAATAAAATCTACATTTCCAATTAATGTTACACTATCTGAATTAGAAAAATAACAAACGCTAGCTTTGGAATTATTTTCAAAATGAGTAACTTTACCATTAAGCTTAGATCTTTTCGATGAAATAAAATATATATCCATAAATCCTTCATTTTTGACTTTTCTCAATAAACAAGTGCGTGGATAGCCATTTTCATTTATTGATGTTAGTGTCGCAACATTTACGCTATCTAAAAGTTTGGTTGCTTTATTTTCTATTTCTTTTATTCGCTCTTTTTGAATTTCATTTGCAGTCATTATTAATCACCTATTCTTAAAATTTCCTTCTCAAAATATATGGATTCATTATCTTGATAAACTTCTTTAAAACCACATTTTATATAAAAAGCTTGTGTTCTTTTATTCCAACTTGGAGTTTCAAGTCGTATAAGTTTTATATCTAAGAATGTTTCTTCTATGGATTTCATTAATTCAATTCCATATCCTTTTCTATGATATGTCGGATCAACAAAAATTCTTCCAACATAAAGAATCCCTGGCTCTTTTTCATAAAATAAAACTGCTCCGGCAACTAAAATATCATCTTCAAACAATACATATAAATTTCCAAGTCTTTCCATTCTATAATGCCAACTCAAAGAATCGTATCCTAAAGGTCCACCAGCTTCATGAGCGCCAACAAAAATATCTGTATCAAATGCCGCTTTCGATATAGCAGTTATTTTTTTAACCTGGTTTTCAGTTGCTTTTATAAAACAAAACAATTTGAAGCTCCTTTATATTCTTTTAATCCAGAATTTTATCTTTAATTCTTGAACATGCCTCAACATGCATAATCCAATGCCTTGAAAACGGCATCCCAATCAATCCTTTGATATTTTTTGAACACCAATAATCAATTAACCAATTTGCACTTTCCTTATCGCTAACTACTCCTAAAGTTTTTAATCTATCCTTATCTTCTTCTTTAAATTTCTTTCTCAAATCATCAAAAGAAAGTTTTAAAAGCATCTCTTCTGTACTTGTTTTTACCTCATTTGCATATTTATATAATTCATCTATATCTAATTGTTTAGAAAATTCAAAAATCTCAAGACCTTTTAATTCGTTACCTGTAGTTATGATGGGTGAATTAATACGTTTCTTATAATCATTTTTAAAAAATACTTCTTCATCATTCTTGATAAGAGAATGTAAGACGATATCTTCAATTCTAAAAATATGCCATATAGAATAAGTTACAGTTTTATTGTGATATCCTTTTGTATTTAGAAATGGAATTGCATTAAATTCTTCGCGAGTTAGTTTCTTTTTTATATCAAGCAAATTGTTAAATAAAGAATTACGCAACACCAAAAGAGTCTCTATTCCATTTAGATATGTAGACTCTTTTTTTAACTGTTCTTGCATTTCTTTATTTAACATTGACCATTCTTTATTCATATTTTTTCTCAAAAAATTAATTTTGCTCTTCTACTTTTTTTAATAAACTCAAGAAAACTTCTGTGAGCATTTTGCTAATTTCTGAAGGTTCAAAACTGCAAGTTTTTGTCGCACAGAGACAAGCAATCCCATGTGTATAAATCCATAGATGTGTATATAATTTTTCTGCTGTTTTTTTGTCTAAATTAAAATTGGACATAATTGATTGTAAAATTACATCATAACTATTATCTAACAGTGG
Organism: Parabacteroides goldsteinii; assembly: GCA_963632335.1. Lineage (GTDB taxonomy): Bacteria > Bacillota_I > Bacilli_A > RFN20 > CAG-826 > Onthovivens. Next base: position 3,422 of record CAVGUA010000079.1, on the reverse strand, counting down.
CAACGCTTTATGAAAAGATGGAACATTTTTCAATTGGTTCATAAATAATAGTTGAAAAATTTTTGGTTCATCAAGCGCAAACATGACATATTCTTCACCAACTCCACGAAACGGAATATCTTGAGAAAGCCCTTTTTCAACATATCTTTTATAAACTTCTTTTGCAGAGTCTAGCATTGCTTCCTCTACCTCTTCCATATTTGAAAAGACAGTAAAAATAGGACAAGCAGAACTACCAAGTTTCTTGCCTAGGTTCCTTGATGTTAATCCATCTATTCCATCTGCTTTATAAATTTCTAATGCAGCATCAGCAATTTCTTTTTTAGTAAACTTTGCTTTTGGTGGCATGGGTATTCCTCCTTGTTTTAGAGCATGCGTTCTATATCATACGCTTTAGATTAGCATTTTACCCAGTTTAAATCAAGAAATATATTTTATTTGTTTTCTGTAGAATGCATTTTAATTCTTATTCTCTTATGAGCAAACTTTCATTCATTCAAATAAAGTTCATGTGCGATCTTGCACTATTAAAACAATCAACTAATGATTTTGACATGATAAATATTAATTTGTTAAATGTATTCATTCATTAATTTAAAAGTTTCGCAGCCACATCAAAACTGACATTGAAGTTATGTTGAAAAAACGAATTTATTTAACAAAATTCGTTAAATTTATTTTGAAAATCAGCTATAACTTACTATTAAAAATTACCTTAAAATATTATACCTTTATCATTGGTTACTTTAGCAACAATGATTATTTCTGATTTTTTGAAAGTAAAAACACAATTATTCTTACTCCACCGATTATTTTCGCCACTTGTAAAACCAAAATTACTCATTGTTTTTGAAATATTTTCCTGAGAAGAAGTCATCGTAAGACCATATACATTAATTTTTGGATCAGTAATATCAATTCCTGTAACATACGTACCACTATCTGCATAATCAGGATAAGCGGTAATTGTATAAATAACGTGAACTTCAGGTGCTACAGCCATTGAACTTCCATCATCACTGATAATGGCTTTATATCTACTATCTAAATACATATTGCCACCAAATAATCCAGGCAAAAATGTGCATTTAACAAAATCATCTTTTTTAACTTCTTCTGTGATCCAAAACTCTAAATTTGTCTCGTCAGGCTTATCTAGAAATTTTGACTCATTACAAGAACTTAAAGAAAATAAACTACAAATTAATGCAAATATTGGCCAGATAATTTTTGTTTTCTTTCGACATTGATTTTTCATAATAATACTTTTTATCATTTAAAAACTTAAATTATTTATATCAATATTAATAACTAAATACTCGTAACATTCCCTACGTATAATGGAATATTATTCGCATCATAAATTATATATACAAAAGGATGATTTAATGTGATTTTATAGTATTCCGTTTTATCAGGGGCACTTGCACCATTAGTCTTGCCATACGTAACTGTTTTAACGATTGTTCCGTTTTCGTTAAAATCAACTTCGTTAAATTGTTTAATAAAGTCGATACATTGATTTTGCTTATAATCTGTATAAATATCTGGGAAATTATTTTCATTTATATCAAAAATAGTACTAAATCCCATGTCTTTTAATATACTAACTAAATCAATATTAGATTTTTTAGAAAATTTAGGGAATGATAAATCAATACTGGCTTCTTTATAATTATCAGTATTTATTGTAAATATATCGTCATTTTTAATTGCATCTAACGTAGAAATATTTTCTTTTTTTGAATAAATGTACTTAATTTTGTATCCATTTTTGTATAAATCAAAGAAAGAAACATAATCCTCTTTTTCTTCTAAAACACTACCAAAACTATGTTGCATGAATGTAACTTCTTTAGAGGTATCTTTTTCATAAAATGTACCTTTATAATTATTAGTATCATTAACCTTATAAAGCCATTCATTTTTAAAATATAATAATGAAAATATATACACTTTCGTAAAAGAATCTAAATCTAAATCATCTTTGCTAATTGTTGAATTTGTATTAAGCCTAAAATTAATCCAATTTAAAATATGATTTAAATTGCTTTCAGTAAATTCCATTGAAAAAGCTTCAACAAAGGAATTAGTTAACTTCGCTATGTAATCTTCATTTAATTTATAAGCATTATTAAAGAAAACAGAATTATAAATTTGAGTCGTTGTTTTTTGATCGCTTTCAAGATAAAAATTGTTTTTTAACGTTTTAATTAGTTCATTTATTCGATTTTCTTTTGTATATCCAAGCAAATTATCAAATTCTTTATTTAGATTTTCTGACGAAGATAATAAAGAAATATTATTTAGTTCAAAATATAAACTTAATGGTGAAATTGTGAAATCATCAAGTGTTTTAACACTACTATTAAAAAGATTCGATGAAAAATTATTGACTGCATCAACAAATTTTTCATCTAAAGAATATTCACCTTTCTTTGTTGGATAAGTTATAGAATTTAGAACTTTAAAAGAATCTTCTTGCATTATTTTTCTATCATTTAAAGAATAAGTTTTAACAAGGTCTTTTTGATTTTTATGCTCAACTTTTTGTCCATCTAAAATCTTGTAGGTAAATGTTCCTAATGCACTAAGTACTACAAAACCACACGTTAAACCAATTGCTAAACCTACCTTTTTCTTGGTTTTTCTTGCACTACTTTCTTGCATTTCTATTTTGCTCTCGATTCTTGAAAAATCTGCATTATAATTCGTATTCTCATCAATATATTTTTCGAACTCATCTTTTTTATTCATAATTTTCTCCTTCAGAACTTATAAATTTCTTAATTGCGTAAAAATACATTGAAGAAACTTTCTTTTCTTTAAAGCCGTATTCATTAGCCAATTCTTTAAAAGTATATCCTTCTAAAACATGCTTTATAATTACATCAATTTCTATAGGTTTTAAGCATTTTTCTAACTTTGAAATTAATTCGTCATAACTTAATGATGATAAATTATCTTCAACACTGGAAATTTGTTCTTCGTCTTCCGCAACAACAAATTGTTTCTTTTTCACAAAATTAGAAGCGATATTATTTGCAGTTCTAATTAAATAATATTTAAAAGATGAATCAATAGATCCAATATTATTGAAAACATTAATAAATGATTCGTCTGCTAAATCTTCAACATCTTCTTTTTTGTTAACATATTTTGAAATAGCAAAACAAACTAATTTGTAATATTTGGTATATAAAAAACTGAAGTAGTTTCTTAAAGCAACTGCATCATTACTTTTAATAAGTTTTTTAAGTTCTTTTTCTTCTTTCATTTTAAGGCCTTCACTTAATAAGACAAATTCAAACTATCTTTTCTTTAATTTTAATGTATTTTTCGTTAAAAAGATTTTCTAATAATAAAATTTTGTTTCAAAAATTAAAAATACACTAATTTCTTTAAATTATTTAGGGGGGTGG
>CAVGUA010000078.1:0-10782 GCA_963632335.1 Parabacteroides goldsteinii | reverse complement strand
ATCCTAAAGAGAAGTAATCAACTTTTGTTTTCTCTTGAGCTGCAACAACAATTTCTTTAACTCTACTAATTGTTTTTGCAAATTCATTTCGATCTGATGAATTACCAGTTTTTCTTAATTTTTCAACTAAACTATCTGTTTCTTCATTTTCAATTACAAGATGAGGAACATAGGTTTTAACAAATTCAACTCTAATTTTTCTTGCTGCAGGTCCTAAATCTAATTTTTGATTTTTCTCAATCAAAAATAAGAAGTTATCGATATCTAATATTGTTTGAACTGCAAATTCAGAAGCAATGTTGTATTCATTTTCAAGTTGATTTGCTTTAATGCAGAATTTATCAAAGGTTTCACAATATTTTTTGTGTTCATCTTCTTTTCCAGTTTCCGCTAAATCCATGAAATGATTTAATAATTTTAATTTTTCATTAAAGTTCTTTCTAGATTCTTTTTGGCTAGTCTTTCCTTTTAAAAGCATAGCTTCAGTAAGTTGTCTACCAACTGTAACAATTGGGTTTAAACTTGACATAGGGTCTTGGAAAATCATGGCAATTTTATCACCACGAATCTTATGGAAATATTCTTCAGAAATCTTTAATAAATCGTGACCATCATAAAGTATTTCTCCGCCTTCAACAATGGCATTGTTGGCTAGAATACCGATGATTGCCTTACTCGTGACTGATTTTCCTGAACCAGATTCACCAACGATTGCTAAAGTTTCGCCTTTATATAAATCGAATGAAATATCTCTAACGGCTTTGACAGTACCATTTTGAGTTCTAAATGATATTTGGAGATGTTTTACTTCTAATTTCTTTTCCATAATTAATCCTCACTTCCTCTAAGTGATGGGTTAAACGCATCACGAAGACCATTACCAAATAAATTAAAACTTAACATTAATAATGAGATAAATAATGCTGGGAAGACAATCATGTGTGGATATGTGACTAAGAAGTTCTGACCATTAGCAAGTAATGTACCAACAGAAGTCATATTTCCATCATCAAGATTGATAATTCCTAAGTATGATAAACTTGTTTCACTAAAGATTGTTCCAGGAATAACTAAAACGAAACTTGTAACTAATGTACCTAAAGCATTTGGGAAAATATGTTTAAACATAATTCTTCGATCTGAAGCACCTAAGGTTCTAGCAGCAAGAACGTATTCTTGATTCTTGAAACGATAGAATTGCATACGAGTACTTCCAGCCATACCAATCCAACCCGTTAAGAAGAATGATATAAATAAGATAACAACTTGGCTTGTACTACCCATATGATATTTAAGAAGTGTAATAACAATCATAAATGGAACTGCCGACAAAATATCTGAAATTCTTTCCATAATTAAATCGGTTTTACCACCATAATAACCTTCAATAGCACCATAAATTGCACCAACAATTAAGTTAACAGTTGAAACAATAACAGCGAGAATAAAGGAGAATCTTGCACCACTACTTAAAGCTGTAAAAATATCTTGACCAGCATTAGTTGCACCAAATATGAAAACTGGTTCAGTAATACGATCTTGTTTTACAGTTGTATGGTAATAAATATAGTAATCGTAATAACAAATTCTTACTCTATAAGATTTACTTCCATCACTAGAATATGTAACTTTTGAATAAGCATAATTATCATTCTCTCCACCAATTTTCATTTTTGAAGTATAAAAATCAGTTCTGGAACCATCATCATTTAACTTAACTGTTTTATATAAATTTTGGAAGTTTCCATTTGCATCAAGAACAGCAGTAGTTTGACCAGCAGAGACTTTTGTGACATACCAGAAGTTAGCATCTGTTTTATCGGTTTGACCAAGAGTTGTATCATTATTTGTTCTTGTAAGAGTTGGATAAATAATTTGAATCTCTTTTTCATCTTGATAAGCCATAAGTGCATCATATTCAGATTGAGTTAAATCTTTATAAATAACACCAGTCTTATAATATGTATCTCTTCTAATATTATATTTTGTAGTCTTTTTGCCAGTACTATCAGTAATAGTAGAAATTGTATATGCATCATTTTTAATTGGGCTACGACCAGTTTCAATGCCCATTGCCTTGTATTTTAAAAATTCTTGTTCGTTAACAGCAACATTTTCACAACCATCCCAGAAATCCCAACGAAGGGCAGTCGTTAAATGACTTTTTGGTAAACAATAACCAAAATAAGCATCTTTATCAGAAACTTGATAAGGTGAAACAATTGGACCAATAATTGCAAAGAAAACTAAAATACCAATAATAATTGAAGCAACAATACTAGCTTTATTTTTCTTAAAACGATTGAATGCATCTTTAAAATAACCGATAGGTTTAGTTTCTAATTCCTTATCGTGCATCTTATCATCTTTGTTAGCTAAGACAAACTTTTCTTTAGAAATAACGTATTCATTTGGTTTCATAATTACTTAGCCCCCATTCTGATTCTTGGATCAATAATGCCATAAGAGATATCAACAACGATACCAGCAGTTAATCCAATTAATATATAGAATCCAGATAATAACATAAATGAGTCATAATCTTGATATGTAATCGCAGTTAAATATAAGCCACCAACACCTGGAATTGAGAAAATCTTTTCAATAACAAGTGACCCAGATAAAACGCCAACAAATTCAGCAATAATACTTGGGAAAATAGGCACCATCGCATTCTTTAAAGCATGACGAACTGTGGCTTGTGCCTTTGTTAAACCTTTTGTTCTAGCAAGTAACATGTATTCATTTGTTAAAACTTCACAAAGTTCAGCTCTTGTAAATCTAGCGTATCCAGCAATCGAGCCAAACGCAAGTGAAATAACTGCTGGAACCATCGAAATAAACATCGACCATTCAAAATAGTTCTTACCATCACTCATTTGTAATGGGAACCATCCTAATTTAAAACAGAAAATATATTGAACTAAAAACGCGTAAACAAAACTTGGAACAGAAATAAAGACCATAACAGTTGTCGAAATGACATGGTCAGTTAATTTGTTCTTTTTTAAAGCTGCCCAAATACCTAAACCAATACCAATAGGGACAGCAATGAGAGTTGAATAAACATTAATTAAAATTGTTGGAGGTAATTTCGTGACGAATATATCCCAAACACTTTTTGTACGATATTGAGGAACGTTAACAAAAATTCCAAAATCTCCCTTAGTTACTATACGTTTAATATAATTAAAAAATTGAACTGGGATAGGATCATAATATCCTCTCGCCTCAAATTGAGCTCTAATTAACTCAGCATCTTTACCAATTTGAACATCGATTGTAATTGGCAAAAGTTTGATTAATACAAAACACATTATTTCAATTATAAAGAACGTCATGAGCATTAACCCAAGTCGCTTTAAAATATATTTAAACATGTACATATTTATCCAACCTTCCTTTCTTTTTTACTATATATAAGCCATAAAAGTGGAATAGTCAAGTTCTGACTATTCCACATTTTACTTAAAATTTAATAATCAACTATCTAATTAATTACCTTTAGAATAATCAATTGTTCCACCTTGATCAGCGACATATTTTGTCCATTCGCTATCAGAGTATTTGAATGTCATATATTTGATACCGCCATAACCCATGAATGTATTGTAGGTTCTTGACTTATATTCAATCTTATATGAAATCAATGATGCACTGTAACTATTGTAAAGTGGGACAGTGTAGCAAACATTTAAGATTTCTTTTTCAATAGCAGCAATTAATTCACATCTTAAATCTTCTGAAATTTGACCACTTCCCCAGTTAAATGGAGCACTTGAATCACCATTTAAGATTCCATACCATTCAATTAATGAATAGGTGTGTGGTTCTGGATCAACAGTGTGATCTGATAATTGGAAGGTAAGCATTGCTTTACTTGTATCCCATGCAGCTGAATACATATAGTTAGAATCCAAATAAGCAAGTAAGAAGTAACCTGGGTTCCATGCAGCGCCAGTCCAACCACCAACGCAAATATCGTATGAACCACTTCTGAAATCGTTAGCCCAAGCAGAACCTTTATCGGATAATGTAACTTCGAATTTACCTTCGAGTTCTGTTCCAGCAACTAAGTTGGTCCAGTGTTTTAATAAGTTGTTCTTCATTCTTGTAACGGATTCATTAATTGAACCAGTTCCCATATCTAATACAACTTTATCACCAGTCTTATAATCACCAGCCGCTTTAGCTTCTTCAATAGCTTCATTTAAGTATTGTCTAGCTAAAGTAACGTTATAACCAGTAATTGATTCTTCAGCTTCAGTTAAATTGTCATATTGTGAAACATCAACACCATAGACATCGCATAATGTTTCTTTAGCAGCATCAGTTGTTCTATAAGCAATACCATTTTCAACATCACTATAGTGCATTGAGTTGAAGATACCAAATCCTGGTAATGAAGATGTTGTACATTCTGTGGTGAAATCAGCTCTATCAATTGATAATGATAATGCTTTTCTGAACTTTTCATATGATAATAAGCTCTTATTAACACCATCAGATTCTCTAGCTTTTAATGCATCTTTACTTGATTGTAATTGTAAAGATCCGACAAATGAACTTGGAGTAAAGATTGCTTGTTCACTTCCTTTATAGGTTGAAGCGACAGAAGCATCGATACCAACAGAATCGAGTTCACCTTTTTGGAATGCTAAGAATGCAGTATTCCATTCTGGGATGACTCTATTATAGATAACATCAGTTTGATATTGTCCTTTATATAAATCACAAGTTGATTGGAAACCAAACCATTTTTCATTCTTTGTAAGAGTGAATGATTGATCTTGTTCAAAACCAGTTAATTTATATGGTCCCCATGAAGCAGAAGTTGCTAATGAAGTATTGTAATTTGTTGTCCATAAACCATCACTTGTGGTTGGAGCAATCTTACATGATTCATATAATTCTTCTTTAACGAGTGGTAAGCTTGACATATTGTAAGCTGCACGATAATTTAATGAACCATCATCATTTAATAAATGTAAACTCTTATCTAAGACAAGGACTAATTCATTTTCGGATGATCCAACAAAAATACCAACATCAGAGAAATCCATTTCTCCAAATTCTCTTTTTAATTTGAACATTTCTTCGCATTCGACATATGCATAATCACCAGCTTCTGCAGCATAATCTTCGACACTAGCATGTCCGTGTAATGCAGCAATAACGTATTGAATAGCTTCAAGTGCAGATTCACCAACACGGATTTGACCATTATCGTCAACTTCTGGGAAAAGAGACTTAAGAGTGCTTTCGCTAACATAATCTGTTAAAGCGGCTCCCCAGTTTCCACCATCATTAATATCGAGATATACTGCTTCACCATTATAAAGAATGTATCCATCAGCATCTCTTGTAAATGCAGTACTATCAAGTGCTGGATAACCAGATAAATCATCTGGAACTGAATCAAAGAAATCTGTAAAAGCCACTGTACCTTGGTAAACATAGCCTTGAGCGTTATGAATGACTGTGTCTCCAACGTAGAATGAGTCAGCTCTATAATTCTTAAATAATGGATTTAATTGTTCCTTCATTGTATAAACGAAGTCTTTAGCAGTAATTTTTTCTCCATCATCCCAAGCAAGATCATCTCTTAAAGTGATTTTGAATGCTCTTTCATCACCTTTCTTAGCAGTTGATGGTAAACCATATTTTCCTGCATAATCAGCACTAACATCTTCTAATTTTGATGCAGCTGCGTACTTAACTTCATAAGCACCATCAACGATTTCTCCGTTTGCATCATACTTATAATCAAATTCAAAGAATGGGCTTACGCAATAATCTAAGATTTCAGTATCATTGTTATCTTGATAAGTCAATTCATTCCAATTTGATGGCGAAACATTAACATACGAATTTAAAGTATATTTTGTTTCTTCTTGATTCTCTCCACAAGCAGCTAACGATAATAAACCAACAGTTGCTAATGTGAGTAACAAAGTTTTCCCTTTTTTCATAAATATTTTCTCCTTTTACTGCTATTGCGTAAATATTTGCAATAGATTTAACAATTATATTTATATGACATATTAATGACCAAAAATTAATTAAATCTTAATATCATTTTAATATTTCTTGCAATTTTTTTCATAATTTTCATGAAACAAGATTTTTTAAGGAAGATAATACCCAGAAATTAACAAACATTAAGGTGTTTTTTGTTTTTTAAGCAACAAAAAACACACCATTATTTTTGCCAATGATGTGTTTAATAAATCATAGATTTATTTTTATTTCTTTAGATTCCTAATTCTTCTAACTCTAATATTAATGAATAATATTAAGGAAACAACAATAACTAAAGCTATACAAATTGCAATTATAATAATAGTTAATGGATTAAATGAAGTTGAAGAACTTGTTCCACCAGTGAAATTAATTACAAAATCTAATGAAGTTGTAGCAAATGAAATTGCATTACTTCCTTTGCTTTCAGCTACTTTAACAGCTGATATTCCACTAATAGTATAGGCAACAGCATCTTGATTTGATTTTCCATTTGTTGCACCAACATAAATTACTGAATCAGTTGTTGGTGTAAATCTATTGCCATCACCACCATAGATAGTGATTACATATCTTGTTCCTTCAACTCCGAAGTCACTACCATCAGCAGTTCTTATTGCAAATCTTGAATTAACAGACATTCCACTATTAAATAAGATAATATTGTTCGTTGCATCTAATAAACCTGATAAAGTACTTCCTAAACGATTTTCAGCATAAATATATGTACTCTTTAAATCGACTAATTTAGATCTATCAATTACATAATATGTTTCTCCATTTAATGAAGTTGTTTTCTTAGCTTCAATTCCACCATATGTAACTTTTGTTGGCTCTCCTTCAAGAGTTAACTTAATTTCGTTACTACCAAATTCAACACCAGTACTAACTACATTTGTTGTAGAACCAACTCTTACTTTATAAGTTTTTGTAAATACTGATCCATCAATAAGAGTGTATTCCATCTTGAAGTCATATAAACCATCTGGATAAACACTTCTATCACTGAAATCAAGGAAGGTATATGCACGATCAGCAACATATCCTGCATTAAGAAGACTCGATGTTGTCATTGTTTTTACTAATGTATGATATTTATCTGTATCTGCATAATGTAAGCAACTAAACATATGATCTGTTAAAACAACTTTACCAGTTTCAGTGTTTGTCATAGTAATAACATTGTCTTTAACAGTTCTATTAACATATTGTTGAATAACTGTATAATTTGAAATTCCTTTAACACCAACAATAATTTCACCATTTTCTGCATCATAAGTTACTTCTTTACCATAAGTTAAGAAGCTTGCCGAATTGGTTTCAATAACACTACTAAGTTCATCATCGCTCAATTCGTTTTTAAAGCCAACCCACATTGATGAAAAATCAGCTTTTTCAAAAGCACTACTTATATAACTATTTAAAATATCGGATCCATAAACTTTACTAGCATCTTTTTCAAAACTAAATGGTTCAATTGGTTCTTCTTTATCATAATCACCATAGAATCCCATATAAGGAATTGAAAGATCTTCTGAACCATCTAAAGATTCAAAGACAACATAGCCTTCAAGATAAGTTCCATTTTCAAAATTTGAATCAAGATAATTCTTATTTTCTTCCGTAATCTTCGCTTCAAAATCAAGTGTGGTTTCTCCTGCGTCAACTGTGACTTCGCTAGTTACAGAAGTTAGTAATACATCTCTATTTGTCTTGTAAGTATAATCCGCAAGATCTTTATAAGTTCCATCAATTTTTCCAACTTGTGGAGCTTGGACATATAAAGTTGTTTTATATTTTTTAGCAACACTAGATTCATTAACAGCAGTAACGCTTAATTTAACATCACCAACTTTAACATCGTCATTATTTTTAAGTTCAACTTTTGCTTTTCCATCAACATTACCTTTTAAGTAGACGTCACTATTTAAAGCACCACTAACATCAACTCTTCCAGCACCGACTAGTCTTGGAGAATAATATGCTCCATTTGGTTGCTTCAATGGATCAGCAGTTGACATAAATCTATTTGTGATAGTTTTTCTATATTCAATTCTCTTAGTTTCGTCTTTAATATCTTCATAATCGCTTAAAAGACTTGCGACTGCACCAGTATAATTTGGAGTAGCCATACTAGTTCCATCATAATATGCATAATCATCTTTATCTGGACCAATAGAACTATAAACACCACTACCTGGAGCACTAATATCAGGTTTTAATTGTAAAGTTGCACTACTGCCATTACTTGTATAATCTGCAACTTCTTCTTTTTGAATTATGATTTTCTTTTCTTTTTGATTAACTAGATATTCTCCATCAGCAGAATCAATATAACAACATGGAACGTAATATTCTTGTTCCAAACTATCATCAGTCTCTTTTTCACCAACTAATTGAAAATATCCAACTTGATTTTCGGCGTCTTCATTATTATAAATAATGACACCACTTGCGCCATTCTTAACGGCATTTCTAATTTTTTCAATAAATGTGTAATATTTGCTATTTTTGCCGCTAGGAACACCTCTTTTAATTAAAGCAATTTTGCCTTTTACATCTATATCAGCATAATCACTTTCGCCACCATAATTTGGAACAATTTCATATTCAAGAACCGCAGAATCTTCACCATCTTTAATAAATGAATAGAATGGCAATGCTTTATCGCCATAAATCTGATCAGTATATTTTCCTGTTGATGAATCTGTATAAGTATGGTTAACAATTTGATCTCTAATTGAAATAACTTGGCCATCAAGAGTTGAAATTGTAGTTGATATATTTTTATCTTCTAAAAGATTAAGTGCACCAACAACAGTTGCTTCTTCTCTTAAAGCTTCTCCACCTAAAATACTATCTTCAACAGAATCTGTTGTAGTTTTTGAATAAATTGTTCCACTACTTTGATCTCTTCCATCATTACCAGCAGCGATGTTTGAAGAAATACCAAGTTCACTAATTTTTTCGTAAACTGATTGATAAAGCGAATCATCTTCATCAAAATCAACTACACCAGTTCCAAAAGACATATTGATTGCATCAACATTTAAAATTACGCAATCATTTATTGCTTTTAAAATACTTTCGTCACTTGTGAAATTGCCTTTATCATCAGTGAGTCTCATAAGTGCCACTTGCGCATTTAGTGCGATGCCTTGGTATTTTTCGCCATTTCCAGCTGTAATACCTGTAACGTGTTGCCCATGATAACTCTTATTATTCTTATAAGACATCTCTAAAGGCTTACTAGTATTTCCATAATTATAGTAGAAAGGAATTTTGTTGTTCTTTCTTCCATAATCCTTAGCTGAAAAATCACTTGCAGTAGTAACTAAATTACTAATTTCAGATTCTGTATATCTTAAATCAGCACTTAAATCTTTAAATATTTCATGATCTAAATTAAATGAATCATCTAAAATAGCAACTAAAGTATTTTTACCACCATTTGAGTCACTATTGACATTCATTGCTTCCTTAGAATAGTTTTTGTCTGGAGCAGTGTATTTTCCATCTTGTGTTGTATATGAATCATACGAAAAACTTTCAAGTTCTCTATCAATACTATATGTCTTGCTTTCCTTAACATTACTAACTAAACTTAGGTTTTCAATTTTATTTACATCACTACTGTTAACATCTATAAACAAAATATTACTAACGTGTTTTATATCTGCTGTAATTCTATAGTTTAAACCTACTACACTTTGAAGTTCTTTTTTAAATGCCTTTTCAACTTCGTTTCTTGATTCTACATCAGTACCATTAATATCCTTTAATTCAACAATAATACTTTTATCTCTAATAACTTGTTGATTACTATTAAAATTATTAACGAGTAATAATGAAAAACCAAAAACAAACAATGAAGACATTAATATTCCGGTTCTTTTTTTCATTAACTTCCACCTCCTAAATAAATACGAAACGATTATATCACCCAAATAAAAATCTCAAAGAGATTTAAAGATAATTTATGAATAATATTATTTATAAAAAGTCAATTTAGATAGACATACAACAAAATAAAAATAAAGTAAGATTCCAGTATCAAGATCCTCTCGTAATTAAAACCAATAAATATTTCTTCACTTACTTTAGTAATAAATAACATTACTAATGGGTAAAAAAGAAAATCAAATTAGTTTAAATTATCATATATTAAATCAATTGGAGGTTGGTATTATAAAAGAGAATTTGCAATATTTTAATTCACTATAATTGTTTCAAATTTGAGGCTTAAACAATTGTGCCACTATTGTGCCACTTTCTAGTGGCACATTTAGCGAACTATTTTAAATAATGACGAATTAATCGAAACAAATTAAAGTGGACCATTCTTTAAACATTATTGAAATATTTGAAGAAGTTAAATTTAAATGATTAAAAATAATGAGATAAAAGTTTACCATTCAGAAATTGCATCTTATTATTCCTATTAAATAATATTTAATGCTGCGAATTTAGTTTTATTAATTATCTTTTGAATTTTTAACTTACTTGCAACTACAACCATTAACTTATTTAATATGGTTTCGAATGCAAGCAACTTTTATAAACTCAAAACAAAACTTAATTTTTCCGGCAACAAATTTATATGACTAAAAATATTCGATCTAATCAAGTTTTTTGAAAAATTTTATTTACTCAATTGCCGGATAAATGCCGGAAAAAATTATTTTATTTTGCCTTCTAATTTTACAAATGATGTTCTATCTCAAAAACAAAAACAAAACTATAAAACCAATATAACTAGGC
>CAVGUA010000077.1:0-5660 GCA_963632335.1 Parabacteroides goldsteinii | reverse complement strand
GATGCTAATTGAACTAAAATATAGTAAATAAAAAAACACAACCAAACAATCAATGACTATAGGAGGTTTACATAAATATGTCGTTTAAAGTAAGAGTTAATAATGAAGAACTAACCTTTGAAAAGAAGGTTAGATTGGTTGATTTATGCCATGGAAATATGGATATTATTGCGGCAAAAGTCAACAATACTGTTAGAGAATTGGACTATGAAGTTTATTATGATGCTGTAATTGAATTTTTAACACTTAAAGATAGTTGCGCAATTGGCCAATATCGTAGAAGTTTACTTTTTGTTTTTTTGCATGCAGCCCATCTAGTTTGTCCTGAATTAAGAATAAAATTATCATATAGTGTTTCTAGATCACTATTTGCTCGAGATGCAAATGGAGTCTTAATTTCATATGATATGTGTCAAGCTATTGAAAAGAAAATGCATGAACTCGTCGATGCAAATTATCCATTTGAAAAAATTATTGTGCAAAATGAAGAAGCAGAAAAATTATATAGAGATTTCAATCTCCAAGATAAAATTGATATCTTAAAATATCGTCCTGAAAAAACAGTTCATTTTTATGTTTGCAATGGTTATAAAAATTATTTATTTGGACACATGGTTCCATCAACTGGTTATGTAAAGAAGTTTAAATTAAGAAGTTATTATCCAGGAATTTTAATTTCTTATCCAAGAAGTGAAAATGATGGGGAAATTCCTCAATTTATTGAAGAGCCAAATTTTGCAAAAAGTTTAATTGAATCTGGACAATGGGCAAAAACTGTAAAACTTGATTTAGTTAGCCGAATCAATGATCAAATCACTACTCCAAGCGCTGCTAACTTAATTAATATTTGTGAGGATAAACATTATAGGATGCTCGTCCATTTAGGCGATATTATCGAAAAACAAATTGATAGTACTCGTTTAATTTGTATTGCAGGACCTTCATCCTCAGGAAAAACTACTTTTGCAAATCGTTTATGTGATGAATTAAAGTCTCGCGGAATCAATCCAATTCGTATTTCTCTTGATGATTATTATTTAACAAAAGATAAAATGCCAATCGATGAAAATGGTCAACTTGATTTTGAACATATTGATTGTTTAGATATTGATTTATTTAATCAAAATATGATTGATCTTTTAAATGGAAAGGAAGTCACTCTACCAAAATTTGATTTTAAGGTTAACCAAAGATCAGATGGAAGAAAATTAAAAGTAGGACCAAAAGATCCAATAATTGTTGAAGGAATTCATGCATTAAATGAACAGATGACTAACGCAATTCCAAAAAGTAATAAATTTAAGATTTTCATTTCACCTCAAGTCCAATTAAATTTAGATTATGAAAATCCAATTTCTATTACAGATATTCGTTTACTTAGAAGAATTGTTCGTGATAATAAATATAGAAATTCACCAGCTGAAGAAACCATCAGTATGTGGCCAAGCGTTAGAAAAGGTGAATTTAGATGGATCTACAAAACTCAAGAAGATGCTGATTATGTTTTTGATAGTTTTTTACCATATGAAGTATGTGTACTTAAAAAGTTTGCATTGCCTTTATTAAGAGGTATAGACAAAGATTCTAATTATTACCCTGATGCTCAAAGATTAATTAGATTAATTAAATATTTTAAAAATATTGATGATTTAAGTTGCATACCATGTAATTCACTTATTTGTGAATTTATTGGTGGAAGCAGTTACAATTCTTAATTTGTTTCGCTACTACCATTGTTATTATCGTTATTATTAAGGTTCTTAGATTGAAGTTTTAAGAACCTTTCTTTTGTATCATTATAAATTGCAATCAATTGATTCATATAAACACTTTTAAGTTTTTCATAAGAATTAAAATCTTCTTTGCTTGAATAGACTCTAAAATATGACTCAAATATTTTTTCTAATCTAAAAAATGACTCATATAAATTAAGTAAGGTTAGAGGCATAAAATATGTTTTATCAGATAATAAAAGTAATGGCGAAGAATGCGCTATTTCACTACACATTTCATAAACTTTAGAATAGGCTTCAAGACCTGCAGCTTTTTCAACGCCATCTCTAAAATTGAGCTTCATTTGTTTTTCGTCAAAATCTTCTATTACATAAAGATATCCATACTCGATAAATTTTTTCATATCTTTACTTTTTAGATTATGAGACTTCATCTCTTCTTTAATATTAAAAAATACCTTATCTTGTTCTTCTTGCGACATTTGCCTTCTATAAGCTAAAACATACGTAATATGTTTAAAATAAGCTTTGAACATAGGTTCGCCATATTTCATTAAACAGGTTAGTATGGATTCATTTTCGTGTAATGTTCTCCAAGTAGAAAAAGCCTCAGTTTCATACCCTCCAAGAAGCAGTTCAGTTATGCATTTTGATAGAGAGAAGGCCTTAAAAAGCATTCTTTTTATAAGTTCACTAACATTATCTTTGACTTGAATCTTTTCAACAGTTGTTAAAGTAAAATTTAAATACAAGCACAAAGTTGAAATAGGTGGATTAAATCTATTTAAAAATGTTTTTGATTTATAATTTAATTGCTCATTAGTTAAATATTTATCACAGCAAACAGAGGCAAGTGCACTCGATAAATTTTCATCATTAATAAATTCTGTTTTTTTCTCTGGCGCCAAACTATTCACACTATAAAGATATTCGTTGACTATATAAAGAAGAACAACAACTTGATTTACTGCAACAAATTTATAATTGGTTACGCTAGACATAACCATATTAATTCCATCGATTACTGCATCATAAATCTCATAAAGATATTCTTTATCAACATCTTTAGGAGTATTTAATTCATTTAAGATCTCCTCAAATGCTTGTTCGTTTAGTTTTTCAGTATTCATCAATTTCCTTCAATTCAATATGGTGTTGATTAGCTATTTCATTTAAGGATTCTATTAAGTCTTTGTCGATTCCTTTTTTATAAACTATTCTTTCCAAGATATGACAATCATAGCACATATTTACTAATTTATCTTTTGAAACTATAAGTATTGATTCTCCAAGTTGTCCACTAACTAGAGATTTTATTAAGTCCACTCCACCATCTTGTAATTTTGATTTATCTATATTTAATAAACCAAAGGGAATTTTGTGAAATATATTAGCAACAAATTCATGATATGCACTTAATTCTATCTTGCTAAAGTTATATTCAACATAAAATAAAGTGTCATCTTCGAAATCACAATGATTATATAAATTTAATACCGCTAGATTCGAGCTTTTTTCATTTATGACTTTTAGTTCTCCATCCGTGAAATTTTTTGTGTCATTAATGGAAACATTACTAAAAAGCAATACATTGTCATATAAAGCTTCAATAAATGGATAATGAATTAAGCCATCTTTATCTTTGACTGAATCAATGTTCCCTTTAACAAAAAACTTATTTTCAATCCATAATCTTTTTTCGTTAATGGCGTTAATGGCTTCTTCTCTAGTCCCTAAATATAAATCTTCAATTAATTTAACTTCATTCATTTATAGTCACCTCTTTTAAATCTGCATCTAACAATGATAATAAATAACACTTACATGGTTTTTTCATATATGATTCAACAAAATCTTTATAAACTTTTAATTGGTTCATATATGCACTATCATCAATATGTTTTAACTTATAATCAACCACGAATGCAATATCATCGAATACAAGCAACAAATCTATCACACCATTTCTATTATTTATTAAATCAATGAATTGATATTCTTTATAAACTTTAGCCTTACTAATATCTTTAAAGATTTCACAATTTAGAACTTTATTAATATGATTTCTTTCCCATTTATCTTTAATAAATGAAGTATCTTTTGTTTTAAAATCAACCTCTTCCATAAGTAAATGCATATGTGTACCTTTTTGTAACATTTTAGGATCAACATCATATCCAAGATCTTTTGAAGCGGTGCTTTTGATTTTGCCTTTTTCAAAAGATAAATTTAATTTGTCTTCTATTTTAAAATCATCAATCCAATCATCACTTGTTTTTCTTGCTTCTTCATCTTGAGGAACTAACATTTGTGCATAAACACTTTCATTAAAACGAGTATGGCATATTTCTTCAGCAAGGAATCCACCTACACCATTAATATTTTTAATATTTGTGAATTTTCCACTCAATAAAACATTATCTCTATCAACTAAAACGCAAGTATCTTCAGTTCTAGTTAATGCAACATAAAGTAAACGCATTTTTTCTTCAAAAAATTTAGATTGAATTTCAATTTTGCTAAGTTTTTCTTGAATTGAACGCTTATCTCCACAAGCGATTGAAGGCAAAGAAACACAATAACTATCATTGATTAAATATGTATCACGTTTTTTGTTTTGATCTTTTAAATTAATAAGATAAACAATTTTATATTCCAAACCTTTTGACTTATGAATGGTTGTTAATGTAATTGAATTATTCGAATAAGAATCATGTTTGACTTCCATTTCAACATTACTTCTTTTTAAAACATCCAAGTAATCAATAAAATCTGCTAATTCATAATTTAAATCATTCATAGCTTTAATTTTTTCATCAAAAACTTGCAATTTTGCTACATAAGATAATGGATTATTTAAATACTTAAGACTATCAATAACATCAAATTCATTTAAAGCGTCTTCATATGTTTCAATTAAACTTGAATTTTTATGCAAATAGGCGAAGTTTTTCAATTTAATAAAAACTTCATCATCTTTATATGTCTCATCGTTGATTAAATGAAAAATTTTATTGTCATCATATCTATATAAAAAACTTCTAATAATTGAAACATAATAATGTTTAAAATCCGCTATATTATCTTGGTTTAATCCATCAGAAATGAGTTTTGCGCCTTTTAATATAGAAAGAACGACAAGTATAGAAGGATCTTCAAGCAGTTTATCATTATAAATTGCATTCACTGGTAAATTCGCATTACTTAATTCTTGCTCTAAATCTTGGAAAATACCTTCTGCTGTTGCAGATAAAATTGCGAAATCTTTGTAGGTAATATCTCTTACCTTTCTTTCATCTCTATCATAAACTTGTTGATGGCTTGCAATTCTCTTTTTAATATCAGCTATAATCATATCTCCATATGTCAATTCTGCGTCTCCATTGCCATGCAAAATAACGATGCCATGTTCGCCTTCAATTTTTCCAACACTTTCGTAGTCGCCATTTTTTGGATTAATAATATGATTAACCGCATAATCTGCGCCACCATAATTGTTAGTCATTATTTTTGCAAAAATATCATTTATTTTATATACAACCTCTTTTCGACTTCTAAAATTATCATTTAGTTCAATAGCAGTTCCCCCATCTAAAGCTTTATATTTTTCATATTTTTTCATAAAGTTAGATGGATTTGCTCCTCTAAATAAATAGATAGATTGTTTAACGTCTCCAACACAAAATAAATTATTATTTTCAATTAATGATAAAAATTCATTTTGCAAATCCGAGTTGTCTTGATATTCATCTACGAAAATAAGTTTTATCTGACTCTTTATTTCTTCTCTAATTTCTTCATTTTCTTTTACAATTTTATAAGCTAAATGAGCAATATCTTCGAAGGTAAAATATCCCTTATTTTTTTCAAAATTTAATATACGTTCTCTAACGCTTTTACAAATTTCAATAACTAAATGTATATATT
>CAVGUA010000076.1:0-4876 GCA_963632335.1 Parabacteroides goldsteinii | reverse complement strand
TTAAAAAACACTATCGGTAATTGCGTGAATTTTGTTTTTTGTCCTCTTCAAGATTCTTTCTTAGCTTAGAAATTGAGAAATAACCTAATATATAAAAAACTGCACAAATTGATATTACAAAAAAGTTCACCCAATTATACCAATCTAAAGAATTTAAATTTCCACCTTTAACAACCCCATAAATTAAAATCACAAAAATTGTAATATTTGCAACTGCAAATATACCAAGTAAAATAGCAAAAACCATTGCAAAAACATTAATAAAATCGCCTTCTTTTTTGATATATAAAATTGCTCCCGAACAACATAAAACTTCTAAAATAGCAACCACTAATGTAAAAACTCCACCAAACATTTCAGCTTGTTCTAATTTACTACTCGAAAATAAAACTGATTGATAAATTATTCCAACAATTCCCCAAACCATCAAAACAAATGAGCTAGATAATAAAAATATTTTTGCTAATTTTTCATTTCTCATTTTCTTTCTTCCTTTCTTCAATTACTTTTAATATTTTATCGTATTCTTTTTCATCTAATTTAAAGAATTTACAATACACAAATAAAATTATCCACATAAAAAGCATTGGGGTCAAATAAACTAAAATTTTATAAATCATTAATTTTGGATCAAAGTCTGAAGATGTCACGGTTTGCGTGATTAATTTATTAATGTTACCAACAACATCATATGAACTATCTAATATTCCTTTTGCTTCTTCGTTTCCGATAGCTTGATTCAAATTAAATAATCCACTGACAAATAAAAATAAATAGAATAAAAGTGTTTGAATTCCGCCGCCAAACTTTCCAAACACTAACCTAATACCATTAAAATCTTTATCTCTTCTTTCACCTGAAATGTATTCGTTATATTCAATAGATAAGTTATTTATTAAAAGAATTATAGAATTAACCTGACCTTGAAAGAGTAAAAGAACAAAAATTCCAACAAATAACAAATAAACATTTGCTCTCATACTTAAAAAGAAATACATCAAAAAATACATTATTGTTAATCCAATAATTGATACAGTCAAAATTTGTTTTCTATTATATTTTTTATTTATTAGAGGATACAAAAGTTGTGAAATAGTGCTAGAAACACCATAAACGATTGTAAAAATAAAATATACGCCATTAAACCCACCACTACTTAATAAACTGCCATAAATTGGTGTATCTCCATAACCATAAGTGTAATAAAATAAATTTACGCTTGTCCCCATCAATATAAATTGAGCCGCAAAAAAGCATGTTAAAATAAGCAAAGCATACCTTGCATATTTATTATTCTTAATAATTCTAAAACAATCATCATAGCGACTTTTATAGTTTATATCTAATGGCTTTTCTTTCATTACAATTATCAAAATTAAACTTGATAAAACAAATAAAATCGCAATTATAAAAGCAATTAATCTAATAGTAAAAGAAGCATGTCCACCACTTATTGCCGGTGTAATACTTACAAGAGTATAAGCACCAACGGCAGCACAAGCGCTACTAATTGAAGCAAACTTAGCTCTAGTTTTTTCTACACTTGTCATTGTTGCAAAAAATCCCCAAAATCCCATATCATTCCAAGAGAAAAATGTTTCAAATAATGCATATTCTATTAAAAAAGTAGCTACAAATGCCCATCCATTAAGGTTATTTATAAACATTAATAAAAAGAAAATCATACTAAACAAACTTCCATAGAATATCCAAGGTCTAAAATTCCCTGAAATTAATTTTGGTTTAAGTATGTTTGATAAATGTGCCATAAGTGGAACTACAAACACTAAAACAACGGTTTTTATAAAAACTAAACCTAAAGTAATAACCAAAAAATATGTTCCATAGTTTGGATCTAAAGGTAAATTTGTTCCATATTGAATAAAAAGCAACAAAAATAAAGATATAAACTGAAAAATTGTATCTTTAAAAGCGGTAACGCAACAAAAAGTTATCCAAGTAGATTTTGGAGCGGTTTCACCACTAAAAATTCTATTTTTCATATTTATTTGCATGCATTAATTATATAAAAACAGTATTCAAAAAACACTTAGATTAAAGCACCGACTAAAAACTTAATAGCTAGTGCAATAAAAATAATCCCTGAAATATATGGAGCGAATTTTGAAACTTTTTCACCAATTTTTCTTCCTAAAATTATCATTGTTATTGTTAAACCAAAAGTGATAACTGCAATTATTGCAAAAGTTATAAACGAATAAACATTATTATTATAAGAAATAAATGTAAATCCAACTGTAAAAGCATCAATTGAAGTCGCAACACCTTGCACTAAAATTTCAGTAATTTTAAGTTCTCTTTTTTCTTCTTCTGTTTCTTTGCCTTCTTCAATATTTTTCTTTTCTTTGTGTTGCTCAATAATTGCCTCGATTATTGCTTTTAAACCTAAAATAAGTAAAATCGCAAATGAAATATATGGAATTAATTTTGTAATATAACCTTCAACTAAAGTTCCAAGTAAATACCCAAGTAATGGCATTAATCCTTGCATCACGCCAAAAACAATTGCAATAAAAAACATTTTCCATTTTTTCATGCCTGTTTCTAAAATTCCATCGCTTATGCCAACACACATACAATCAACAGCCATTGCAACACCTAAAAAGGCGCTATAAATATAATCCATAAAAAATCCTTTTAATTCACACTTTTAAATAACTTATTTATTATATTAAAATATTAAGATAATATACACATTTAATTGATTTAAATGCTGTTAATTAATGATTTAGAGAGGTACATGCTATGAATAATTATGAAAATATTAGAAATGAAGATTTAGAAGTATATAAGGCATTAGAAGAAGAAAAAGATAGGCAAAGAAACAATATCGAATTAATTGCTAGCGAAAATTTTGTTTCAAATGCAGTTTTAGAAGCATGTGGATCAATAATGACAAACAAATATGCGGAAGGATATCCTGGCAAAAGATATTATGGCGGCTGCGAATTTGTTGATGAAGTCGAAAAATTAGCACAAGAAAGATTGTGTAAATTATTTAATTGTAAATATGCAAATGTTCAACCACATAGCGGTTCTCAAGCAAACATGGCAGTATATAGATCTTTATTAAATAAAGGTGATAAAGTTTTAGGTATGAGCTTAGATGCCGGTGGTCACTTAACGCATGGCTACAAGTTATCATTTTCTGGCCAAGACTATGAAACAATTAGTTATGGATTAGATCCAGAAACTGAAATGCTTAACTATGACGAAATTGAAAAAATTGCTTTAGCTGAAAAACCACGAATGATTATTGCAGGAGCCAGTGCTTATCCTCGTCAAATTGATTTTAAAAGATTTAAAGAAATAGCAGATAAAGTTGGCGCATATTTATTTGTTGATATGGCTCATATTGCCGGCCTTGTTGCAGCAGGGTTACACCAAAATCCTTGCTTATATGCCGATGTTGTTACTTCAACAACTCATAAAACACTTAGAGGACCAAGAGGTGGAATAATTCTTACAAATAATGAAGAAATTTATAAGAAAATCAATAAAACCGTATTCCCTGGAACACAAGGTGGACCTTTAATGCATATAATTGCCGCGAAAGCTGTTGCATTCAAAGAAGATCTAAGTGATGACTTTAAAGAATATCAAAAACACGTTATCGAAAATGCAAAAGCAATGTCCGATGAATTAAAAAGATTAGGATATCATGTAGTCAGTAATGGCACAGATAATCACCTTTTGCTTGTTGATGTTTATAAAACGAGTGGAATCACCGGAAAAGATGCGGAGACCAAATTACATAATGTAAATATTACATGCAATAAAAATGCAGTGCCTAATGATACACTTCCACCAATGATTTCTAGTGGAATTAGACTTGGAAGTCCAGCAATGACTTCAAGAGGTTTTACTAAAGAAGATTTTATAAAAGTTGCTCAATTAATTGATGCTTGCCTAACAAATAAAATGTCGGAAGAGGACATTAAAAAAGAGGTTCTAGCATTATGCAACGCTCACCCTCTTTGGTATTAATCATTTTTGATGTTCTCGAATTTTTTATAAATCGAATCTAATTCAAATTTAGTTAAAATGTTCGCCAAGGATCCTTTTTTAGTTGTTGAATAAGCACCGCAAATATTGGCCTTCCTAAGTGATTTTCTAATTATGTTTTCATTTTTGAAAAAATCATCATAACCAATTTGATCTATTTCATTTAAAATGCAGCCATAGAAAGCATCGCCTGCTCCTGTGGTATCTACACTTGTAACTTTGATAGTTGGTTCCTTATAAAAAGTGCCATTTGCGTATAAAAAAGAACCTTCACTTCCTAAAGTAACAAAAGCTTTTTGATTTGGACTTACAAGATTTTTTAAACCTCTATAAATATCTTTTGTACCACTGAATATTTCAATTTCTTCGCTTGACATCTTAATAATATCAGCCTTGCTCAATAATTTTGCATATATGGAAATTGCTTGCTCTTTAGTTTCAAATAACTCAGACCTAAAATTAACATCTATACTTATCACTTTTTTTAATTTCTTTGCCCTTTTGATAAGTTTTTTAGTATACTTAAAACCGGCCTTTTCAGAAAATAATAAAGACCCAATGTGAACAATATCAGCATTTCCAATTAAATCTATTGTTTCTAAAGGAATGTTATAATCTGCTCCGTTTTTTCTTGCAAAAGTAAATGTTCTTTCGCCATTTTTAGAATTATTTACAAATGACATTGATGTATTTCTTTTACTATCAACAAATAGATAATTTGTAGACATCCTAGATTGTTTTACAAAATCTATAATTTGCTTGCCTAGAATATCTTCTCCAACATTTCCAACAAAAATAACGTCACCATCAAGTTGATTAATAATATAAGCAACATTTAAAGGTGCACCAC
>CAVGUA010000075.1:0-9750 GCA_963632335.1 Parabacteroides goldsteinii | reverse complement strand
GAGTTGGATCGTCGGTTTTTTAAAAATGGCATAGATGATCCAAAATTTAGGTTATTAAAGTTTCACACAATTGAAGCAACTTTTTGGATTGAGGGAAAGTTTAGAACATGCAAATATTAGCCTATATTGGAATATTTTTATTATTATTGATTATTATTGCTTTAAATTATCTAATTATTACGAATTTTGTTGATGTAATTTTACTTGGCAAAATTTCTTTAAGAACTAAAAATAGCAAATATTCAAGTCAATATTTTATTAAATATTTGAATAGAATAGATATTCAAATTGGATTTCAATGTTCTGCCTATGCTTCCGCATATATTTTGCGTTGCCTTGGTATAGAAATAAGTGGTACTGAACTTTATCCTTTAATTCCGCACAAAATGAAAAATGGATATGTTTATCCAAAAGGTGTTAAAAAGATATTGCAAAACTATGGATTAAACGTAAGGTATTGTCGTGGAAATTTGGATTCCCTTAAGACAGATTTAGAAAAAGGATATCTCATTATTTTGATGATTCGAGTAAGGAAAGATAAATCATGGTTGCATTATGTTCCTCTTGTTGGATACGATGAAAATTACTTGTATCTTGCAGAATCTTTAAGAGAGTTAATTAACCATAATGGGAACAAATTTAACAGAAAATTAAGCAGCAAAGAATTTTTACTTTTATGGGATACAAAAATGATTAAACAGCCATTTTATAAAAATACTTATTTTATTATTGATTGCAATTCAAAAGGAGAAATTTGAAAGTGGAATTATTTGATACCTTTCCATATTTAGAAAGCGAAAGATTGATTATTAAAAAAATGACCTTAGACGATATTGATGAACTTAGTTTAATTACTGAAAATGAAAATATTTATCGATTCATCCCGCCTTTTTTGTATAAGAAAAGTCGTGGAAATTTGCGCGCTGCTATTCAAAATACAAGTGGAAGAGATTTTGATAAGAAGAAAAGAATCATTGCAGGAATTTATTTAAAAAAAGAAACGAATAAATTAGTAGGTTTAGCTGAAATTTTTGAATATAAAAAAAGAAATAACAGTATAACGATAGGATACAAAATCAATGAGTTGTATTGGCATAAAGGAATCGCAACTGAGACAGTCAAACTTTTAGTAACGTATTTATGTGACGAAATAGGAATAAAATTAGTTAACGCATTTATAATGAAAGGAAATAAGTTTTCAGAAAGAGTCCTTATTAAAAATGGTTTTGTTAAAGATGAAAAAATATATCAAGGTGCAAATTGGGGCGGAAATTCCTTGGTTGAATTATATAAATATGTGTATAAAAATAAGGAAGAAGTGAACTTGGATACATTAAATTAGTTTAAATTATGTCTTTCTAATGTTTTTATAAATAACTCGATATTAAGATAAAATTAGTTTTAGCAATATACTAAAAGTGCACGTATGATTTTTATTTCTTCCAATCTAATGATTTAAAAAATCTCGATTAGATTGGATTTTTTTGTGCTTTATTTTTATATATTAAATCTTGTAAAATACAAAAAACGAAATCAAATCTATATTAATTCTAGATAAAAATATGGATTAGAAAATATATTTTCATAAGTTTTAATTATGTTATTTAAAGGAGGGGATTATGAAGAAAATTCCAACATTATTTAAGAAAAATGATGTAGAAAATCATAAGCAAATTGTATGTGATGAAGTAACTCCAGGAATGGAATGGGTTTTAAAAGGTGAAGGGATTGCAACTGTCAAAATTGATGGTAGCGCGACCGCAATTATTAAAGGGAAGTTTTATAAAAGATATGATGCTAAAGGTGGCAAGAAACCACCAAGTGGAGCTATACCTTGTCAAGAAAGCCCTGATCCAATAACGACTCATTGGCCGCATTGGGTTTTAGTGGATGAAAAAGCTTCAGCCGATTTATGGTTTGTTGAAGCTTATAAAAACACCGAAAAAGATAAACTATTTGACGGCACCTATGAAGCTATTGGTCCACATTTTAGTGCTAACCCATATAATCTTGATAAAGATATTTTAGTACGACATGGGATTGAAGTTATAGAAGTTAAGCGAAGTTATGAAGGGATAAAAGAATATCTGCAAAATAACTATATTGAAGGAATTGTTTTCTGGAAAGATAATGAACCGAGATGCAAAATTAGAAGAAAAGATTTTGGTTTTAAATGGAAGTAAGTAAAATTTGATAAGAAAAAGAGGGCAGATTATAAGTTTTAAGATAATTATGTTATAAAGTGAATATGCACTAAAACTATAGATAAAAATGTAGTTTTAGTGTAGAATAACTTTAAACAATTATATGAGTAAGTATTTATTTTTAAATCAACCATTATTAAGAGTAAGTGAAATTAAAAATGATTTTAAAACTGAGTCAGCTTTATTTAGCGCTTTAAAAAGACTTGAAGATACTCACAAAATTAAAAAAATAAAGGGTGGTTTATACGCTACAATAAATCCATTAAGCAATGATTTATTTATAAATCGTTATGAATTAGCGTGTTCATTGTATGAGAATTGTTATGTAGCCTATCATTCAGCTCTAGAGTTTTATGGTTTGGCAAATCAAGTTTATAACGATGTTCATGTAATAACATTTAAAAGATATTCTCCAACGATCATTGAAAATTTGGAATTTCAATTTTTTAAAGTTCAGTTTAATGAAGGAGTAGTGGAATATAATGGTATTTCAAAAATAAGAGTTACTAATTTAGAACGAACAATAATAGATTGCTTAGATAGAACCTTATTATGCGGTGGTTTGGAAGAAGTCTATCAAGCCTTAATTATGATTAAAAATGCTGATGAAAATATATTGCTTGATTATTTAGATAAGTACAATAAAAAAATACTTTACAAAAAAGCTGGTTACTTATTTTCGTTAATTAAACCAAAATATTTGACGAACAAGTTTTTTAGAATCTGCAAAAAAAGAATGTCAAAATGTGATGATGATATAAGGGAAAATATAAAAGTAAATTATATATATGATAAAAAATGGAAAATTTATGCACCAAAAGACATAATTTAAATGAGGATTTAAGTGGTAGATTTAACAGCAAAAAAGATTAAAGAAATTGAAAATGAAACACATTTTATAAAGGATAATATTGAAAAAGTTTTACGATTAATAGATATATTAGAATTTATTTTTGCTTCCAAATTAAAAGATAAATTAGTCTTGAAAGGAGGAACCGCAATAAACATATTTTATGCGAATATGCCTAGGCTTTCTGTGGATATAGATCTTGATTATATTGGTTATTCTAAAGAAGAAATGATTGATGATAAGAATATTATTTCTGATTTTTTAAAAAATGAACTTTCAAAGAAAGGTTATGAATATTCAAGCTTAAGCAAACTACATTATGCACTTTATTCGCTAGTTTTCAGTTATAAAAATAATACTAATAACAATGATATAATCAAATTAGATATTAATTTCATGGACCGAAATCATATTTTGTTAATTAAGAAAAAGTGTGTAGACTTAAGCTTCTATAAAAGCGAAGTAGCAATAAATGTTCTTGATGAACATGAATTATTCGGAAGCAAACTAGGGGCATTAGTTAATAGAGCAAAACCTAGGGATGTTTATGATGTATATAATTTAATCAACAAGCGAATCATAAAAGATTTAAAGCTATTAAGGAAATGTTTTATATTTTATAATTGTTTAAGCGGAGACGTTGATTTATTAAACTATAAAAATGAATTGATAGATTCTTTAACCAAAAGAGATTTCTTTAGAATGCTTCGTCCAATGCTATCAAAAGAAGACAAATTTGATTATCTTGAAGCAACAAAAAGAGTAAAACAATTTATTGATGAATTGCTTGTCCTTGATGAGTTTGAAATTGAATTTATAAGAGAGTTTAGAAAAGGTAATTATTTACCAAAACTATTATTTAAAGATGAAGAAATTATTAAAAGAATAGAAAATCACCCAATGGCTTTATTTAGATGTCAAAAAATTGAGTAGTTTTATCTATGTTTACTTCATTAATATAATTTGCCTATTTTTATAATCGATTAAGTTTATTTTTGCCACGCTTGAAATTCCATAGATTGTAACATTGTTTTCATTACATTCAACAGTTATTAACTGATATGGATTTTCAAGTGAACTATCATCTTCGTAATATTTATATGAAAAAGTTCCGTTTTCTAATGGATATATGTTAAAAATAGTTTCATTATTTTTTAATAAAGGAATAACACTTCCTTCTTTAACAAAATAAATAGGAAGATCTCCAGGATAATTTTCAAATATATGTGTTCCAGATAATCTTTCATTTTTAAAGTACCAGTTTCCTTCTGGAAGAGCAATTTCCTTTTTTGTTGTGTCTTCATCAAAAATAGGTGCACTTAAAATATTGTTTCCACAAAAATATATATCTGTTTCATCATTATATGATGGATATTTTAGGAAAACAGGATAAATCATAGGGTGATATGTTTCAACGGCGTTCATTGCCTCGCTATATAAATAAGGCAATAATGATTTTCTTAATTCAAATAAAGCCATAACTTTATCTTTAAGATCAGGATATAGCCAAGGCATAGTTGAAGTCCCATCAGGATTCCAGGAATGCAAAGTAAATCTAGGTGTAAATATTCCATATGCAATCCAACGAAGGAATAACTCTTCGCTAGGTTTTTCTCCAGCAAATCCGCCGATATCTTGTCCAATAAATGTAAAACCTGTTAATGACGCGGTCATAGCCATTTTATGGTTGCCCCTAAAATCTTCAAATGAAGTATTGTTATCTCCAGTCCAAGTTTGAGCAACTCGTTGAAACCCAGCAGAAGCAGACCTAGTAACGGCCATATGTCGCTTATTTTTATCAACTGCTTCATTTGAAGCGTTGCACATTAATAAGGAAAATAGTGGTCTTATAAGTTTAGCTTTAATTGGATGACCAAATCCATTTGCATAAACTTCTTCATCATGAATATCATATTCGTTATTGTCATTCCATATGGAAACATATCCTAAATCAACTAAATTTTCTTTTACACATTTTGTCCAAAAATCATATGCTTCATCATTTGTAAAATCTAAATAACTACCCATGCCACCCCAAAAAGGAAAAACATATGGAGTTCCATCTAAGTAATGAAGGAACCATCCTTTGTTTTTAATGTATTCATAAAGTGGATGACTTGTTAAAAATGCAGGTTTTATATTTGGCAAGAAATTAATTCCAAGTTTTAAGAAATCATCAGCAACTTTTTTTGGGTCTTTAAATTTATCTCTATTCCAGTGAAAAACACATCTTTTATCGCCAATTTGAGTATATCCACTTGAAAGATAGAATCCTCCGCAATCTATTTGGTATTCATTACATTTTTTTGCAAAACCATGAAGTTCCTCAACTGGATGATCTGAATCTGTATAGGCCATAGTGGAACCACAATATTTAAAACTCCATTTTGGTGGTAAAAATGACTTTCCTGTTAAATAAGTAAATCTTTGAATGATTTCTTCGATTGAACCAAATATTACGTAATAAACTAATGAATCTTCTTCGCAATAAAAATGCTTATATATTTCATAATAGTTATTATGTTCTCGGCCAAAATCTATTTCACCATTGGAATATGTATCATAAAAAATTCCATAACTTCCAACACTATTTTTACAAATATAAAAAGGAATTTGCTTATATAATGGGTCACTCATATTTGCATTAAAGCCGAGCCCATCAAATGTTTCTAACTTAAAAGAATGAAGATTTTTATTTATTGGCCCAGTTTTATCTCCTAAACCATAAATATGTTCCTTTTTTTCTCTTGATAAATAATGGTGACTACCTTTCCCCATTTCTTGTTCAAAATTGTAAGCAAGAATTTCTCGGTCAGAAAATAATTTTCTATCTCCTTTATAGTAGTGGAGAATGAAATTCTCTAAATCTAGTTTAATAGTAATATCATCTATTTTAAATTCAGTATCTGATTCTTGATTTAAACAACTGAGCCCATCAATTGATAGACGATCTCGTCCATGTCTTGGCATGGAGGATGTTCCTGGGCAAATAGCAAATGTTGGAAAAAGATTTTCTTTACTAGCGTAAATTGCAACACGCATCATATGTTCAAAGAAATCTAATTTCACATATTTTCCATCAGCAAAATAAGTTCTACTTGATGGTGTTTTTTCATTTATGACAAATTTATGTTGATATTTCATTTTGGGTCTCCAAGGAATGTGTTTTTAATTAATTTGAATTTTTTTGGACGGTCCATTTTTATTTCGTCAAGTGTTATGTGCAAAGCTTTGCCATTTTTAATATTCCAAAGAGGAAGACCTTGGCCATTTGGATCTCCATTTTTTGCAAAGTTTGCAATATATTTCATCATTAATTGCGAAACATTTTCATCTTTTTCATCATATGGTCTCCACGAATCTTTTAAAGTTCCAAAAATATATCTAATATCGCATGAATGGAATGCTTGATTATTATCGCCTTTTGCATCCACATCAAAATAATAGCAGTATGCATTATTCATATTTGAATATTTAAGTGCCATTAATGAAATAATGAAGGTATACATGTCATTATTTGTGAAACCAACAATTGTTGGAACATTATTTAATTCTTTAAATAACAGCTCTTGTGATTTTTCTAAATAATAATGATCAATCATAGTCATAGTTGAAATTTGATTATCTTTTCTTCTTGCCTTAACAATTTCTAACGCATCAAAAATCTTTTTTGGTTCAATCTTTTTAAATTCTTCAAAAGTGGAACAACCACATTCTTTCATTACATCTAACCAATATTCTCTTCTTTCCTCGACAGGTTTAGAAGTTGCCATAGATGGAAATTGTCCAGCTCCTGACATCATAATTGCTTTCTCAAATAATCCAGTACATTTTTTAGATAATATCATGCATTGAATTGACATTGCTCCAGCACTTTGTCCCATAATTGTTATATTATTTGGATCGCCATAAAAATCTTGAATATGTTTTTTAAGCCATTTTAAAGCAGTAACCTGATCATCGAAACCAAAGTTTCCTTCGTGGCCAAATTTTTTAGTAATTTCTTCATGAGTAAAATAGCCAAAAACACCAACACGATATTGAATAAAAACTGTTACAATTCCAAGTTTTGCTAACGCATCTCCATCAAACCCACTTTCTGAGTTTGCGCCACTATCAAATCCACCTCCATGAATAAAAACAATTACAGGATATACTCCTTTTTCTTTTGGAGTATAAATATTTAAATTTAAGCAATCTTCCGAATAAGAGAAATTGAGTCCTTCACGAAATTCTTTGTGATAAAACATTCTTTCAGGAACTTCTAGATGTTCGTAGTAGCATCTTTTTTGAATACATGCATCTCCAAATTTAGTTGCATCAAATTCTTTTCCTAGATTATCTACTTCTTTAGCATATTCAAAACGATTAGCTTTAGCGAATGGGATACCTAAAAAAGCATAACAATTTTCTTTTTCAATGCCCTTTATTAGTCCCAAACTTGATTTAATAGAAACATTATTTCTTTTTGTATTTTCTTTTGCCATATTTAGCTCCAATTAGAAAAAATTCTTATGTAAATATGATAACTTGTAATGTTCTTCTTTAAAAGTATTTTTTAAGTGAGTTAATTAAAGAACTTTAATTTTAAAAGTTTCGATAAAATCGATAGTAGTGCAGTTATGAAACCATTATTTAAGCAAATAAAAACCGCTAAATTAATAGCGGTATTTGGTTCAAATTATTGAGCTTTTTTAGCAACTGCAACTAAAGCTTTGAAATCTTCTGGATTGTGAATTGCAATTTCGCTTAACATTTTTCTGTTAACATCGATTTTAGCAAGTTTTAAACCATGCATGAATTTGCTATATGAAATATCATTCATTCTGCAAGCAGCATTAATTCTCTTAATCCATAATTTTCTAAAGTCATTTTTTCTATCTCTTCTAGAAACATATGCATATCTATTGCTATGCATAACTTGTTCTTTAGCTGTTTTGAATAATAAGTGTTTGCTTCCGAAGTAACCTTTAGCTTGTTTTAAAATCTTTTTTCTTCTTAAATGTGTAACATTTCCACCTTTAACACGCATTTTTGCTACCTCCTACTATTCTTGAATGAGATATTTAATTCTCTTAACATCTGACTTACTGACAGCTGTTTGTTTCATTAAATGTCTCTTTTGCTTTGTTGACTTATGTCTCATAATGTGGCTGACATAAGCATGATGTCTTCTAATTTTTCCTGTGCCAGTGATTTTGATTCTCTTAGCTAAGGCACGTTTTGTTTTCATTTTTGGCATAAACTTAGTTCCTTTCTCTTCCTACTTTTTTGTTTTGCTATTGATGGTGCAAGATAACCATCTTCCATCAAGATTTGGTTTGCCATCAACAGTACCATAATCTTTTACGTAGTCTAAGAATTTATTTAAAACTACTTCTCCTACGTCAATGTGAGCCATTTGTCTACCTCTATAACGGACGCCGACTTTGACTTTATTTCCTTCTTGTAAGAATTTAGTTGCTGCTTTAACTTTTGTTAATAAATCATGTTCACCAATTTGAGGAGTAAGTTGAATCTCTTTAAGTTCAATAATTTTTCTCTTTGAATTGATTTTGTTTTGTCTTTCTTGCTTTTGTTGCTCGAAACGATATTTTCCATAATCAATCAATTTGCAAACAGGTGGATTTCCGTTAGGTGCGACGCAAAGTAAATCTAATTCATATTCTTCAGCTTTTTTCATTGCATCAAAACGACTAACAACTCCAAGTTGTTCTCCATCAGGTCCAATTAAACGAACTTGTGGGAAACGAATTCTTTCATTAACAATGTCGCCATTATATTTGTCATATTTTGGCTTTCGATCCATATTTGGATTCGTATTATTTGTAGCTATAAATTACTACCTCCTAAAAATAAAAAACACACTAACCTAGAAGTAGTGCGCTCATAAACAAAATCTAATTTAGTAGCTTGATTGACCAATTCACCTTGTGAATCTGGTGAGAAGCGAGCGCATCTCTTTCTACGTACGCAATAATCATATAGATAAGTTGCCAATAAATCAAGCGTTTATTGATTAAAATAGTGGTTTTTTATGCATTTTTAAGCAAAATTTTATTGATTTTTCATCCTAAATGAATTTTTAAATTTATTAGCGTAAAATAAAAAAGAGGAAAATTGTTATGAAAGAATTTAAAGAAATAAAATTAGAAGATTTACAATTTGATGCCAATAAAATGTTTGATAAAAATTGGGCAGTTTTGGTTGCATCTAAAAAAGATCAAACAACTAATTGTTTAACAATATCATGGGGTACTTATGGTGAACTATGGGGCAAGCCTATAATGATTGCCTTTATCCGTCCAGAAAGATTTTCACATGAATTTATTGAAGATTCTGAGTTTTTTTCAATTAATTTCTTTGATGAAAAGTATAAAAATGATACTTTGTATTTAGGAACTCATTCGGGGAGGAACGAAGATAAAGTTGGTGAAGTTGATTTCCATTATATTGATGGAGCGACATGCAAATATTTTAAAGAAGCTAATTTAGTTTTTATATTAAAGAAGATATATTCTGATGATTTTAAAAAAGATAATTTCTTTGATAAGTCCATAATTAAAAATATTTATGGAGAAGATGGCAAATTACATACCTTCTATATTGGCGAAATTGTTCAAATTTTAAGAGGAAATTAGTTTATGAAATATATTTGTTTTGATTTTGATGGTACATTAGCTGATAGTTTTGATT
>CAVGUA010000074.1:7177-10188 GCA_963632335.1 Parabacteroides goldsteinii | reverse complement strand
TATGGATAATAGGCCCAAAAAGATAAATATTTTTGTTTGGATTAGAAACCTTTATTTTCATTACTTTAGAAATTGCACGACGAACACCATCACAAATACCAATTGGTTCAAATACATTTATTCTCATAATTTTGCCTTTAAATATTGTAAAACATAGTCAATATCAACTTTATTCTCTTTTTCTTGTTCTAATATAGAAGCTTTTTCAATAAATTTATCTTCTATCGAAATAATCGTAATTTTGTTTTTATATCCTAATTCTAGAAGAGTATTTTCAAGATGCATAGAAAAACCACCTTTAATAGAATATGGATCATAAATAATAATTTCTTTAAAATTCAAAATTTCTTTTAAAACCTCTTTATTAATTGGTTTTAAGAATATCGCATTAATAAGCACTACATCAATATTTTCTTTTTCAACCAAAGATTTAAGTTCGTCTAAATGTGGTCCATAACTAATCAAACACTTTTCACAAGTTTCTGAATCTCTAATTTTTTTCCATTCAAGACATTTAATTCTTTCTGTATTTTCTAAATTTACATCACAAATCTTTTTACATAATGCATTTGGATAACGAATTATTAAAGGTTTATCAAAATCTAAACTAAATTTAAAAAGCTCGATAGCTTCAAGATAATTTGAAGCAGAACAAATAGTTAAATTTGGTATATTCATAAGAAAACTCAAATCATAAATGCCTTGATGAGAAACTCCATCCTCCCCAATCATTCCAATTCTATCAACAAAAATCGTTACATTTGTATTCATTCTTGCAATATCATGAATCAATTCATCATATGCTCTTTGTAAAAAAGTTGAATAAATAAAGACATAAGGATGTATTTTCTTAGATAAAGCTAAACCATTAGCAAAAAGAAAAGCATGCTCTTCATTTATACCAACATCAAAACATCGATCTTTGTGGTTTAAAAATAATTTTATAAGATTTCCTCCTAAACTTGTTGCAGGAGTAATAGCAACTAAATTATTATTTTTATCCATATAAAGATCTAAAAGATCAGTATAGATTCCTGAGAAAGAAATCATATTCTCATCGATTTTTTCGAATATTTCTCCATTTTCAATATTAAAAGGTTTAATAAAATGATATTTCCCAACTTTATCTAATTCGCTAAATGAATAACCTTTCCCTTTTTGTGTTTTAATATGAAGAAAGATTGGCTCATTAAAATCTTTAATGGATTCAAACGTTTTTAATAATTCTTCAATATTATTACCATCAACTGGTCCAACATATTTTAAATTAAAATCATTTAAAGCATTGCAACTAGCATCTTTTAAAAACTTAGAAAAACCGCCAACAGTTTTGGCTATGGCCATTTCATTATCATTAACAATTATCAAAAATTGTTTTTTGTAATTACATAAATTATTTATTGCCTCAAAAACAACACCATTTGAAAATGAAGCATCACCAATTACCGATATAATCTTATATTTTTCATTCGTGATATCTCTTGCATAAGCATAACCTAAAGCTGTTCCAACTGATGTTGAAGAATGGCCTGCTTCATAAGTATCATAAATAGATTCGTGCATATTTAAAAAACCATCATCACCATCTTTTTTTCTAAAATTTTCAAGTTTCCTACCAGTTAAAATTTTTTCTGTATAGCATTGATGCCCGACATCAAAAAATATTTTATCCGCTGGTGGATTAAAAAAATAATATAAAACAATTTCAAGTTCAACAAGACCTAAATTACTTGATAAATGTCCTCCATATATCGAACATTTTTCAAGTATGAAACTTCTAATGTTTGATGCTAGGCCTTCAAGCTCCTTAATTGAAAATCTTTTAATATCTTCAGGAGACTTAATTTCTTCTATTTTTTTAAAATTTTTTTGGTAGCTCATAAATCTTATTTATTATACCAAAAAAATGAAGTCATAAGACAATAAATGAATACTTATGTAGATCAAATTTACCTCAAATTTAGATGTTTGAAATTATTTTTTTGTATAAAAAAAATACGATTTTCATCGTATTAATTTCATTTATGGAGCACCATACGGGAATCGAACCCGCGTAGCTTGCTTGGGAAGCAAGAATTCTGCCATTGAACTAATGGTGCATGTTAGATGGATTTATTTTCCATCTAATTCTTTAGCATTAAATCTATCACTATCCAACTTTAAAGTGTCAATAATCTTAAGTGGCAATTCGTAATAAGCATAGATATCATTAATAACTTCTTGACTTATCTTTTTAAATAATGAGAAATTAAATTCTACAGACGTATCTGCTAACATAAAGTATATTGTGTGATTAACGATAACGCAAACGATTTTACCTTTATAAACTTTACTTAAGTCTAAAAGATCCATAATTTCTTTTGGTCTAATGACATAAAAAGCTTTTTCTTTATCGGTAGTTGTTAAATAAAACTTCTTATTAAATTCAATAGATTCAAAATCAAGATTTGTCTTATATGGTTTTAATACGAATACATCACTATTATTTCTTTTATCAACAATAGAAATTCCACTATTAAAATCTCTATTAATTGTAAAAGACATATATCTACCAGGATATGGATATTGATGTGTTGTAGTGTTTCCTTTTGAATCAACACTTGTTGTAATTCTTGTAAAAATATAATCACTTAAAACTAATTGAACACCTTTATAAGATGTTCTAATTGTATCACTTGTTGCAAATTGATCAGGTCTTTTAAAAACACCAGAACAATTCATTTCATTAAAAGAGATTCCATCTTTAGCTTCATAATTAAATTTATTTGCTTTAAAAACATCACACATAATCGCGTGTTCTAAATTATTTTTTACAAATTTGTCATAACCAGCAGATGGTATTGCAAATCCTAAACAAAAAAGAACAATCGTGACAATTGCAAAAATAATTGCAACTGTTAATAATGTTTCATTTTCTTGAAAATTGTAAATAACAAATAAAACAATTGTTACAACTAAAAATCCTAAAGCGATTAAAGACATAATTTTAAAAGTCTTTAATCGTTTACTTC
>CAVGUA010000074.1:0-7167 GCA_963632335.1 Parabacteroides goldsteinii | reverse complement strand
CTCAATTTTAACATCTTCTCTTTTTGCGGCTTCAGCTTCAAAGAAATCTTCTTTTGTAAGATGCATTGAATTTGCAATAAGTGATGATGGGAAACTAACAAGTTTTTGATTGTAAATAGAAACATTAGAATTAAAAATTCTTCTGCTAGCTTGTAAATTGTCTTCACAATCTTGAATTTGAAGTTGTAATCTTGAAAAATTCTCACTAGCTTTTAAGTCAGGATAACTTTCCATAACTACATTAAGTTGGCGACTTGCTTCAGTAAGTTTTCCAGCAAGTTCACTCTTTTCTTTCATTGACATATCTTCAATACGTGGAGCATTACGTAATTCAATAGTTTTAGTAATGGTTTCGTATTCATGCTTAGCATAACCTTTAACTGTAGCAAGAGATTTAGTTAATAAGTCATATCTTTTTGTTAAAGAAATATCAATAGATGACTTAGCTTCATCAATCTTGACTTTAGTTTGGTTGAACCAGTTTCTTGTTGAAATCCACCATCCAAGAATGGCAATAATAAGAATTAAAAGAATAACACCAACAACAATACCAATAATCGCACCAGTTGATAAATTCGACATAAAAAATTCCTCCTCTTTTTCTTTAATAATAATATTCTAAATTAATACATTTTTGAATATAAAAGTTCAATTCTTTTCGCTTTTAAATTTAACAGCACTAACAACAAGACTAGCGACATTAAAAGCCAAAATTAACCCAAATAACATATATTGAGCAAGAACGCTTCCGGCATAAGTAATTCTAAATAAATTCTGATCCAAAATCGAACACATAAATTCTTCTGTTAAAAATTGCATAACAATTAATCCAGCAAGACCAAAAATATAAAGAACTAATGAAATTAAATATAAAATCAAACTTGATTTTCTTTGCGGATTAATAAACAAATAAAACACAAAACAAACCATAGGTAAAATGGAAGTTAAAATTAGCAATGTATAGCCTAAAGGATATTTATCAAAATTATTGAAAATTAATGCTCCTTTTAGACCATTTATAAATGAAAATCCTGTAAAAATTAAATAAAAACCAATTGCAAACATCCTATTCCATGAATATGTTTGAAAAACTCCTGGACAAATAGGATCACGATATTCGTATTCAAATTTATGGGACAATGCCTTAATAAATAAAACAATGTTTATTATAATCAAGCATACTAATATAAAAACATTATCCAATGGCGAAAAATAATTTTTATAATGATTCAAAAAATTATTTAAATGATATTCATATTTAATGCCCATAAAAACAATTGAACCAACAATTAAAACTGTTGTTGTTATTAAAAAAGCAATCAATCCACCCTTACTAAATCTTTTAAAGTATAAATTTCTAAATAAAACAATTAAATAAATAACGGGTAACAAATAGCTAAGAACTATAGGCAACATTTCCACTATTGAAGCAAATTTATCTGAAATTAACCCAACAGCATTTACCCAAGAACTATATAAAAAGAATAACGAGATAAAATACAAAACAAAATAGATTAAAGAATTTTCTAAGTTTGAATTATCTTTAACACTATTTTTAATTTCTTCTTTATCAATCTTATTTAAAGCAATACTATTATTTTTCATATTTCACCAACCTATTAAATAAATTATTTTCAATCGACCATGACATATCATCTTTTAAAATAATCTCTTTATATCCAATTAAATCATCATTATGGTAAATTTCACTAGTTGATTTAGTACCATAAGAAAGAGTTACTCCTTGATAAAGAACATCAGCATTATTTATATGATCATGTCCATAAAAATGAGCCTTGATTCCAATGTTTTTCATTCTATTGAAAGCATCAGTTCTTTTATAACCATAGGCTACTTTTTCTCTTTGTTCTCCTTGACCTTGTGTTTCATTTCTTTTATAAAGCCTTAAAGCATCATGAGTTTCATAAAGAGGAATATGATAAAAAGCAAGTCCAAATGCATCTCCATCTTCTTTATAAATATCTTCTAAATGCCTAATTTGATCTTCATGAATAATGTCGTAACTATAACCAACACCATTAAAATGATAAGAATTACTATCTATTATATATAGACGATATTTAACTGCTTCATTGTCCATTAAATCTATAAAATAATTAGCTTGTCCAAAAATATTATCATCTTCATAATCGATGAACATTGCATTTTTCTTTTCTTTAACATAGCTTGAAACAAAATAATAATCATAATCACCTTGGAAATCATGATTACCATATGTAAATGCAAATGGAATATTAAAAGAATCAATAAAATCTAAAACATTCCTCACAATCGACTTATTTGCATCCATGAAAGTATCACCAGTAACAACTATTAAATCAGGTGAGCAAGTTAAAATATTATTTCTAACATAGTCAGTTGTTGTCTTAAAATCAGTTTGCATACTGAAATGAAGATCGGTAAGTTGCATTATTTTGAAATCGCTCTTGTAATCCATCACTAATTTATAGTCTTCAATTTTATACTCCTTTTGAGCATGTCCACTACTGCAACTTCCTAAAAGTAAAGGTGTTAACAAAACAGCAATAAATCTATATTTATTTTTCATATTATAATTTTACATTTTATTCGCTCCTTTCACAATTTTTTTATATTGACCAATACAGTGATTATGAGTAAGGGGGCTCTTAAATGAATACAAGGATTAAAATGCAAAGTATTGGTCAATCACTATTAATAGGGGGGGAATTTGAAATTTTTAGATTTATACGGAAATATAAATAGACAGATGATACTTTTTTGTCTAAAAATAAAAAATATAGAACCAATCAACAAAATAAAACAATTTTTTAGCCTTTTTTCATATATTTATAAAAAAGAATCATCAATTAAAAAATGCTCAATAATTTTGCTATTAAACAAAAAGAAAAAAAGATAGAATAAAGTACTAAAAAGGGAAACGGTAATGAAAACATTTAAATTAAATTTTAACAATAAATTTAAAAAGGAAATCTTTGAAATCCATCAATTATTAATTGAATTCGAGGAAAAAATTATATCAGTAACCACAGTAAAACAAATCGAAGCTTTATTAGATTATTATTTAG
Source organism: Parabacteroides goldsteinii (assembly GCA_963632335.1). Classification (GTDB taxonomy): domain Bacteria; phylum Bacillota_I; class Bacilli_A; order RFN20; family CAG-826; genus Onthovivens. The sequence continues at coordinate 4,099 of CAVGUA010000074.1, read as the reverse complement.
ACAAAATCGTTAAAGTAAATAATAAATTGGCAAATTTACTTGATAATTTTGAATACGATAAAGATTTAGATACATACTTAGCTTCTTTAAGTGATGAAATCAATATTTTAATTGAAGAATTCGTTGATTTAATTGATAGCAAAGAGATTGATGATTTACATATCAATGAATTTGTAATACCTTTTGTTAATTTGGTTGAAGCAAGAAACTCAAGAATATCAAACATAGACTCATTATTAACATTTTTAAACAAAAATAATATTGATATAAAAAGGGAACAGCTTTATAAAAAAATTAATTTTAAAGACGCAAAAATCTTAGAAAATCTTGAGTTCAATCAAGATGACGCTTTGTACATAAAAAACGAACTTTTTGTCGATGATATAACCACAAGAAAATTTAAAGATTTGTGTTACTTTATGTCTTTTGAAACAGCAGCACGCGGGAAAAAACCTGAATATGTTATAGGTGGTAAAAATGATTTTTTAGATTTGATTCAACAAACAATTAACGAATTAAAAGAGCTTGGAATATATTTAAGTGATAGTTATAAAAATATAAGTTACGATGTATTCGATGATATTAGCAATTATGAACTTATCAAAGTTTCGTTTTTAGATGCTGGTTTAAAAAATCTTGTAAATCATAATGGAACCTATAAAGATTTTGTATTTGTTAAGAATTTTATAACTTCTAATGTAGTCCTTTTCTATTCAATTGAAGATAATAGCCTATTTAATCAAAGCATTATGTTTGAAGACCAACTATCAAGCATTTCAACCCCTGTTTATGTTTCATTTAAAAAAGAACTTTTTGAAAAATTTTTCAAAAATAAAATGACAATCAAAAATGAAGATTCTTTATATAAAATTTCAAATGAATGTTCTTTTGAAATTCCAAACGGAAAAATTTATACGACTTTAGAATTTGTTAAAGAATTAATTTCATGTTCGCTAATAAAAGCAAATTCTCGAATTAAAAATCCTCGTTCAAATATGCTTTTCTTATGTTCTTCAAAATTTATTAGTTTAATATGCGCTCAAACAGAAGAAAATATATTAAAAGGTCCAGCAGATTCGTTTGCTTTTACAGATATTAATTCAGATATCCATTCAATTATTTCAATTTTCTGCGTAAACAAAAGTTTCGTTAAAAAATTTAAAAAATATAAATCATTAACCATCAATTCATTCTTAAAAAGAATGTATGAGATCCAAGAAAAATATGAATTGATTGCTTCAAGCAAACAAGCTAAAGATGAAGACTATATAAATAATATAGATATGCCAATTCCAGTATTTCTACTTTTTGTAGAAGAATCATTGGATTTATTGCTTAGTAAATTAGATAAAGAAAAACACGTTATAAGCAAAAAATTTGTAAACGAATTATATAAAGAAATAAAGAGTAATGAAAAACTTTATAATCAATTATTGAATCTCAACAAAAGTTTTATAGATTTAAACTTTGATGGGAACTTAGATTTTAATGTGAGTTATTTTGATGAAGACGATATAAAATTTAAGGCCTAATCAAACAAAAACCACATATGAACTTCAAATTTCATATGTGGTTTTTTCTTTAAATTGTTTAAATAATTAACTACGATTGCTACTACCTTTTCCACCAAAAGCAATAATTACGAAATATAAAACTCTTATAAAGATCATTACAAAGTCGCTATAAAGATTCATTGCATAATATATTGCTAAGTTAGAATTATCTCCACCATATGAAGCAATTTTCTTAATATTATACATATCAATAAAGGTTGAAATAATAATCATTACAACAAAGATACCTTCAATAATCCAATATATTGTCATTGATGCATCAAAAGCGCTTTTAACTGAAAATGCCCATGGGAACAAGATTAAATTAACTAGACATAAAACGCCCATAGTTAAAAATCCACCAAAAAGTAAACCATAAAGCCAACCAAGTCTTCCTTTAAAAATAACTGCACTAAAGCATGTAGTTAAAAATATTAAGGAAGTAATTGCCAAAGAAATACCAATTATATAAGGATTTTCGATGTAAAAAACAAATGATGAAAGTAATGCCCCCATAAAAATTACATATAAAATATAAGGTACTAATATATTTTTCATCCTTATTCTTTTAACTGATATAACAAAAGACGTTATTAATAAACCCAATGCTGAAATAATCATGATTGTAAGGTATGTTCCTAAAAATGTCTCATCTCCTACACCAATTGCATTTACTAATAAAACACTTAAACCAATACAAACTAAGGCGCTAACTAAAAGGCCTAAAAACATATATAAAAATACTTTTGCTATAAATGCACCAGATTCTAATACAGCATTATTTGAATCAGAACCATTATTGAAAACTTGTGAATTTTGTGCCATTCCATTAATCCTCCTTCACTATAATATAATATATTTTTTGCTAAAAAAATTAATAAATAATTCTATTTTTATTAGATTTTTTAATTCTAAAATAAAAGTAGCAACCAAAGTTAGGGGAACAGTGATTACTACGTAAATAATTATACACAAATAAAAAATAAGTTAAAAATTATTTAAGTTAATTAAAAAACATTGTGCTGAAGATATTTTTAATGATTCATTCAAGATTATTTCATCCATGACCAAATAAATTTTTGCATTAAAAAATTATTTAACAAATTTATTTAAGTATTTTAACTACTATATTTTGAAAAATCTTAAGAGTATAATACGTAACGATATGGCGCATCCATTTAAACATTTAAAAGTAGTAGCAAAACATCGATTCCTAGTATTTACTAATGGTTGTCATTTAGGAATTGGTTTTCATTGTCTCTTTCATGATCTATCAAAATTTTCAAAAACTGAATTTGTTACATCTGCCAAATATTTTAAAGGATATATGTCCCCTGTTTATGCCGAACGTTTAGATAATGGATATTTTTCAACAATTTGTAGACATCATGTAGGAAGAAATAAACATCATTGGGAATATTATTGCGATTTATTTAGGGGTAATTTAGTTATTAAAACTATGCCTTATAAATATTCACTTGAATATGTTGCTGACGTTTTAAGTGCCTCAAAAACTTACGATCCAAAAGATTACAATCGTGAAAGTGGCTATAATTATGTAAAAGAAAAATTACCTTTTTATTTTATGACAGCTGCAACAAAAGAATTTTTAATGTGGTGTTTTGAAACATATAAGGATCAAGGTTTTAAAGGATTAAAAAAGAAAATAACGAAAGCAAAATATAATGAAGTGATTAAAAAACATCCAGATACTGAAATATATAAAATAAATTTAAGTGAATCTGATATAAAACCTGGACAAATAGGATAAAGTGCAAAATTTGCACTTTTTATTTTTAATTAGGTGCAAAATTTGCACCTTAATAATTGACAAAGGTGCAAATTTAGGATTAAATGTTTTTAATGACACTAAAAGAATTACGTTTAACAAAAAATTTAACTCAAAAAGAAGCTGCAATTTTAATAGGTATTTCTTTAAGAAGCTATAAAGATTACGAAAATAATCCAATAAAAACCAAAAATTATAAATATGAATCAATGGTTAAAATAATTGAAGAATATAACAAAATAGACGAAGAACACGGAATTTTAGACATAGATTATATTAAAAACATAGTAATTGATGTTCTAAATAAATTTAATATTAAATCGTGTTATTTATTTGGTAGTTACGCAAAAGGAATCGCAAAAGGAGACAGCGACATTGATCTTTTGATTGATAGCGAAATAACTGGTTTAGATTACTTTGGTTTGATAGAAGAACTGAGAGAAAAACTTCATAAGAAAATTGATCTTATAAGATTAAAAGATGTAGATAATAACGAACTTTTAAAAGAAATAATAAAAGATGGGATAAAAATATATTGTTGAAAAACGATATTTGTTAGGCATATAAAAAACATATTAATCTAATAGATAAAATTGAAAATATCTCGTAATTTACGAGATTTTTTCATCCATAAACTTATTTAACTAAAATAAACAAGAAACCAAAAACAATAGAAATTTCAGCTAATAAATAAGTTGACATAACATAAAAATCATCGCGCTTAAATTCTTTAATAAAATCTTTAATTATTAACATT
>CAVGUA010000073.1:0-3381 GCA_963632335.1 Parabacteroides goldsteinii | reverse complement strand
GATTATTTGTCATCTTCTTTTAGAATTGTTGTCAATAACGAAGATGAATTTTTAAATTCAAAAAATAATATTTTTTCTGAAAGTGAAGCTTTTTTAAATGAATTATTCAAAGAAGGAAGATCAATTTCAAATCTCGAATATTTCAATAAAGAAGTTAATGCATTTAGTAAAGCAAAATATACTTATTTTTTAAATAATTTTTATATTCATTCTGATTCGATTCAATTAGATTTAGTTTCTAATTCTTTATATAGTTCTAGAGATATTGATATAACACGTCTCTTAGAAATGTATATTAAAAACGATTATAAAGTTTTATGTTTATTAGAAAACAAAGAACAAATAAATAAGATTATTTCTTCTATTGATGCACTAAATTTCACATATGCACTAACTAAAGATTTTAATTTAGATGAATCAAAAAATATTTCTTTGACAATTAATTCCTTTCCTAAAGGATTTGAATTTAAAAATAAGAAAATAGTTGTTTTAACAAGTAAAGAGTTATTTGGATATAGGCGACATGTTTCGACATATTCATCTAAATTTAAAGAAGGTGTTGTACTTGAAAGTTATCAAGATTTACAACCTGGAGATTATGTTGTTCACGAAAAAAATGGAATTGGAAAATTCACTGAAGTTTCTACATTAGAAATTAATGGGAAGCACGAAGATTTTATTAAAATTCAATATGACGGAACTGATGTTTTATATGTTCCTTTATATAGAGTTTGTAGTGTAATAAGAAAATATGTAGGTAAAGATGGATATGTTCCAAAACTTAATAAATTATCTGGAAATAAATGGGAAACTACAAAAAGAAAAATCAAAGAAAGAATAAATGATTTAGCTGAAAGATTGATGGATCTTTATAGCGAAAGAGCAAAAGTTAAAGGCATATCTTTTAAGGGCGATGGTGAAATTGAGGCGGCTTTTGCTGCAGATTTTGAGTATGAACTCACAAAAGACCAACAAAAATCTTTATCAGAAATTTACAAAGATATGGAAAGCGAAACTCCAATGGATAGGCTTTTATGTGGAGATGTTGGATTTGGCAAAACTGAAATTGCTTTTAGGGCAGCATTTAGAGCAATAATGAATGGAAAGATGGCAATTATTCTTTGCCCAACAACTCTTCTTGCTCGTCAACATTATGATGTTGCTTTAAAAAGATTTAGTAAATTTAAAGTGAATATTGCACTTTATACTCGTATGACAACGCCACAAGAAAGTAAAAATATTGAGGAGTTAATTAAAGAAAAGAAAATTGATTTATTAATAGGGACTCATAAAGTTTTATCTAATAAAATAGATATTTCAAATTTGGGCTTATTGGTAATTGATGAAGAACAAAGATTTGGAGTTGAACAAAAAGAAAAAATAAAAGAAAAAAGTAAATCAATCGACGTATTAACATTGTCTGCAACTCCAATTCCAAGAACTTTACAATCATCTCTTGTTGGTTTAAAACAAGTTTCAACGATTACAACTCCACCTAAAGAAAGGGTTGCTATTCAAACATATGTAATTCCTTATGATAAAAATGTTGTTCGTGAATTAATTAAAAGAGAATTATCTAGACACGGTCAAGTTTTTTATATTCATAACGATATTGCTACTATTTATGAAACATGCGATAAATTACAGGCTTTAGTTCCAGAATGCAAAATAGGAATTGTTCATGGAAGAATGAATAAAGAAGATGTTAATAACACCATGCAAGATTTTTATGACAATAAAATAAATTTACTTTTAGCGACATCTATTATTGAAAATGGAATCGATGTTGAAAATGCAAATTTAATGTTAATTGAAAACGCTAATGCATTTGGTCTTGCGCAGTTATACCAAATTAAGGGCAGAGTAGGCAGAGGAGATCGTTTAGCTTTTGCTTATTTAATGATTAATAAAAATAAAGAGATTAATGAAGATGCACAAAAAAGACTTGAAGCAATACAAGATTTTACAGCTTTAGGTAGCGGATACAAAATTGCACAAAGAGATTTATTAATTCGTGGAGCAGGCGATATATTAGGTCCTGAGCAAGCTGGTTTTATTGATGCTGTTGGAATTGATATGTATATTAAATTATTAAATGAAACAATAGAAGAAAAAAGAACTGGTATCAAAAAAGCTGAAGCAATAAAAATACATAAAAATTTAGGAATTGATGCATATATACCATCAACTTATGTATTGGAAAATGAGAAAATTGAAGTTTATCAAAAAATATTAAATTGTAAGAATTTTGATGAATTATCATTAACCGAAAAAAATATAAGAGATATTTATGGTCCTTTACCAGAAGGAACTAAATTGTTATTTCTAAAAAGAAAACTTGATATTTATTTAGAAAAGGAAGAATTTAAGGATTTAAATGAATATCAAGATCACATAAACCTTATTTTATCTACTAAATTTAGTGATTTAGAAGGTATTGGAACCTCATTATTTACAGCATTAATTTCATATTTAAAGGAAATAAAAATATCGTTTGTAAATAAAGAAGTTAATATAAACATAAAAAAGAGAGGAGATTGGGTAGATTTATTATTAAAAATATGTGCTGTAGTCGATAATTTATATGGATCTACTAAAAAAGCAAGAACGGTATATGAGAATTGACAAATATTTAAAATTAACAAGATTAATTAAAAGAAGAACTGTTGCTAAAGAGTTATTAGAAAGAGGAATAATAACAATTAATGATAAGGTTGCTAAACCATCAACTGAAGTTAAAGTAGATGATGTTTTGGTTTTGCCTTTAGGTCGACACAAGTTGACTGTTAAAGTCTTAAATGTAGTTGATTATTGCAAGAAAAACGAGTCTCGAACACTTTATGAAATTTTAAAGGATGAAATAATTGAAGATAATGATCCAATTGAATTTGAATAAAAAAGAAAAATATATTTTAGCTTGCTCATATGGTCCAGATTCCATGTGTCTTTTCGATTTGCTTTTAAAAGAGAATTATAATTTTGAAATTGCACACGTAAATTACCATTTACGAGAAGAAGAGCCAAAAGAAATGGAAGACATGAAGAGAATTTGCGAAAAAAACAATATAAAACTTCATGTAATTGATGTATTTATGCCTGAAGGCGCTAATGAAGAAGGATGGGCAAGAGAAGTTCGTTATGATTATTTTGATGAATTAGCTAAAAAAATAAATATCTATAACGTATTAGTTGCTCATAATCAAGATGATTTAATTGAAACATTTTTGTTGCAAAAAAAGAGAAATAATGTCGTTTCGTATTATGGTTTAAAAGAAATAATGAAATATAAAAACATCAATGTTATACGTCCTCTTTTGAAATATAAGAAAAGCGATTTACAATCTTATTGTGATGAAAATAAAGTTCATTACGGAATAGATT
>CAVGUA010000072.1:6872-10392 GCA_963632335.1 Parabacteroides goldsteinii | reverse complement strand
CATCAAAAAAAAAAAAAAAAACGGTTTCGTTCCGAAACCGATTTATAGACATTTTTCTTTATATTGTAGAATTTAAATTATCAATATTTGTACTATATTTTTAGTTATCAGGAACTGATAAACTACATTATCAGTTCCTGAAAGATTAATTTTTGTTTGTATTATAAGCTTGTAAATAAATTTCTCTTTCTTGTTTAGTAAGACCTGCATGATGTCCAGTAAATGTATGTTGACATGTAAATCTATCCATTAAGCTATATTCATCTAAAGAAATTAATGTATAATCACCAATTGTTTCAAGAGCAACAGGATTAATGTTTTCACTATAACCAAAATAATGTTTATTTAATATTTCTTCTTTAGATAATAGTAAGAAATGTTCATTTAATAATGGAGTAGATTTATATATTTTTAAAAATTTATCTTTATCTTTTACAAAGAAAGAAGCAAATCGTCCTTCTAGAGCAATAAGTGGTCTATTTAATGTTTCGACAAATCCTTCAATATCTTCAATATTAAATTGTTCAACATCAATCATTCCATGATCACTTACACATAAAAATAAAGTATCAGGATGTTTTTTAACTAATTTTTCAATAGTGTTATTAATCCAAATAACAACATCTCTAACTTTTTTATGATTAATTCCATAATCATGCATTAAAGAATCTGGATAAACATTATATGCATAAGTATATAAATTTTCTGATAAAGATTTATCAACATCTTTAGCCCATAATTCATTAACTTCAGTTAAAGGCATATGTTCTTTTTTATAATTAAAAGACATTATTGATTTAGAAACTTCTTTACCATATTTTTCATTTATATCATCAAAAATATATCTAGTTTTTAAGATTGTTTCTTGAATATTAACTCCTGAATCTTTAGTTGAGTTATCAAGAGAAGATTCATCTTTTTCAGAAGAAGGAAATACATCAATAAATTTATCTAACGATTTAAAGTATTGTGTCCAACCTAGGTATCCAGTTTCTATTGGATATTTTCCAGTTGTAACTGAAGTCGTACAAGCAACTGTTGTAGGAGGAAATACGCTTTCAATTTCTAAAAATCTATGACTATACATAAAAGGAACATCATCTTTATATGTTTCTAAAATAAATTTTCCAAAAGCATCAAATAAGAATAAACAAATTTTTTCTTTACCGGATTCTTCAATTAATTTATCAATTTCAGGAATTGAATCATGATAAGTCTTGCAACCAAAATGTTTCAAGATTGAATTTGCAAGATTCACTAGTGATTTTCCTTTGCTTAGTTCTATATTTTCCATAATAATACCTACTTTCTTTTTCCGATATATGATACCATTTTTTATAGAAATATTCTTCTTAATTAGGAGGCAATTAATATGAAAGTTGGCTTTATTGGTTGTGGAAAAATGGCTGCTAAAATGGCTCTAGTTCTCTATAAAATGAAAGATTATGAATTATATGCATGTGCTGCAAGAGATATTAAGCGTGCAAATAATTTTAAAGAACTTCATGGTTTTAAAGTTGCTTATGGAAGTTATGAAGAATTAGTTAAAGATCCTAGTGTTGATATAGTTTATATTTCAACTGTTACTAAAACACATTACGAAATAATGATGCTATGCATTAAAAACCATAAACGAATTGTTTGTGAAAAACCTTTTACTGTAAATTCTAAAGAGTCAAAAGAAGTAATAGAAGAAGCTAGGAAAAATAAAGTATTTTTAGCAGAAGCAATTTGGACTAGATATATGCCAATTAAGGAAGACGTTATAAATGATTTAGATAGTGGAGTAATTGGAACTCCATATCTATATTTAGCAAATATTGGTTATAAGATTTTTGATAATGAAAGAATGCAAGATCCAATTGGCGGAGGAGTACTACTTGATTGTGGAGTTTATCCAATTAATTTTGTACGAATGTATGCAAGAAAAAGCATGAATGACTTTAGTGCGTTTTCTTCATTAACTAGTAGTGGAGTGGATGATTTAGATATTATCAAGTTTGATATTGATAGTTCCACGCATGCACTTATTACGAATACTATGCGATCAAATATTGATTTAACTGCTTATATTTATGGAACAAATGGTTATATGAAATTTGATAACGTTAATAATCCTAAAAGAGTTGAAGTTTATTCAAATGATCGACCTCCTAAATTAATTATGACTCTTGAAGCTGATAAAAAATTAACTGGTTATGAATATCAATGGATTGAATTTAGTGAATGTATTAAAAAAGGCATGATTGAATCGAAATCAATGCCTTTAGATGAAACCCAATATATTATGGAATTACTAGATTCAATTAGAGCAAAAGCTGGAATTAAATTTAGTAATGATTAGTAGTCATTATTTATAGAAGCAATCAGAATATTTCATTTTTGCACCAACTTTGAAACCATTATGATCAATTTCGTCAAACATGGTGTTTATAATGGATGGTTTTTCTTTGCCTTCAAGAACTTTATTAAAGACTTCTACATCTTTTTTATATTCTATTAAAGCATTATTAAATAATGTTAAGAAATCATCTTTTCCTTTACTAACGTTACTAACACAATCTCTCCATTCATTATGATTTAAATTTAAGAAATCTAATTTAATATCTTTAAGTTGAGGTTCACACATCGGAGAAGCAGGAGTGAATCCTAATTTTTTATCGATAAAAGCTTTCTTTTTTCCATTTTTATCATATAAAGCTTTATTTACAAATTTCATAGATTTAACAGCTTTATAGAAACTATCTACTTTAATATATTTATTTTTATAACATCCTCTTCCTAGACTATAAATCATTTTAGAAACTACTTTTAAATCATGTTTATTAAATCTAATTGCTTCATAAGTTCTAGTAGTATTTTTAAACTTATCCATCATTAAAACGTCAATTCCAGATTCAATATTTGCATGATATTTAAAATATTTAAAGGTATCTTTATCATCATCAGTAACAAATCCTGATTTATAGAAAATATATGGATGGCAATTTCTATCTAAAATATAATGAGCAAGCATTCCTTTAGTATAATTAATTAAGATTGGTTGTTCACATTTTTCACTTCCAAGAATATATTCTAATAAATATTTAAAAGTAACTGATGGATTTTGTTTATGTAAGAATGTTCCAAAAGCTCTTAATTCTTTAGCTCTTTTTGTCATTCTTATTGCATTACCATAAAAAAAGAATGGATCAGGACCTTGTGTTCCGACAATTCCTATGTCTTCATTATTGTTTATAGTTTTATAAAATAAATAATGTGTTAATATTGCTGGCATAAAGTTTCCTTTCTATTAATAAAAAAGATATAAATTCATTTATATTTGAATTTCTAAATTATATTTTAGACTAAAAGTGGTGAATAATGCATAAAAATATTATTGATGGTGAAACTAACTATTTTTGATATAGAAGAAATAAAATTTTTGGATCATTTTATTTTAAGATTTCACATTTTATTATTGCTTTTGTGAAAATATTTCACAGTCTACTAAAAAGATTTGCAAAAAAATGTTTATTAT
>CAVGUA010000072.1:0-6862 GCA_963632335.1 Parabacteroides goldsteinii | reverse complement strand
GACTAAAAGTGGTGAATAATGCATAAAAATATTATTGATGGTGGAACTAACTATTTTTGATATAGAAGAAATAAAATTTTATTTCAGAATTTCACACTTTATTTTTGCTTTTTGTGAAAATATTTCACATTTTACTAAAAAAGATTTGCGAAAAAATGTTTATTATGTCTTTGTAAAAAAATTTTAGAACTAAGAAAAATTAGATTAGAAAATAACTTAACTCAAGAAGAAGGTGCGTTTAGAGATTTTTAAAAATGACAATGTAGAATATTGTTTTTTATTCGGTTCATATGCAAAAGGATATGCTAACGAAAAGAGTGATGTTGACTTATTAATTTCTATGGAAGTTGATGCAGAAAAATATTTTGAATTGGTTGAATTGTTGCGTGAAAAATTACATAAAAAAGTTGATTTATTATATGTTGATCAACTTAAAAATAATTTTTTGTTGACTAAAGAAATATTAAAAGATGGAATTAAAATATATGGATAATTTGAAAAAAGATTGATGCTATCCACATAAAATCATTTTCGACTTTGCATTTATAATTGAACTTTAAATGCAAAATGCTGCATAAAGAGGCACTATTTTTTTATTATCTTTAAATCCAAAATTCTTTGTTGATAATCTAATAGCATAAGCAGGTTTATATTTATCTATATAAAAGTTTAAACTTTTTGCTTTCGTATTGTCTGCAGATTTTACTTCTATTGGTATAATATTACCATCTCTTTGAATTATAAAATCAATTTCTGCACCGCGATCAGAAGCGTAATAATATGTTTGATAACCATGAATTATAAGTTCTAGATTGACATAATTTTCAATCATGCCACCTTTGAAGTCATCTATTTCGTCAACCATATATAAAACATCATTAACATTCAAATTCTTTTTAGCACATAGTAGTCCTATATCGGAAACATAAACTTTAAATGAATCTTTATCACGATAGTTTTCGAGTGGTTTTTTAATTTGTTCAACTTTATAAACTTTTGAAATAATTCCTGATAAGCATAGCCATTCAATTGCATTTTCAAATTCACTTGCTCTTGCACCTTTTTTTATAAGTTTATACTGAAAACGCGTGTTCTTTTTAGATAATTGAACTGTAATATTATCATAAACAAGTTTGGTTTTTTTGATTTCATTTAAATGATTATATTTGCTCATATCATTTAAGTAACTTTGAAGTATTGTTTCTTGCATATGTCGAATTAATAGATAGTTCTTAGTTTGAGTAAATGCCATCACACATTCTGGCATACCACCAATAACTAAATATTGTTTATAAAGTTCTAGGGCTTTATTATGAAGCGCAAATGAAAGTGGTGTATTGCTTATAAAACTATTTTTTATTTGTTTAACTAAGTCATCTTCTCCAAGTGCCAGCATAAATTCTTCTATATCCATAGGGTAGAGATTAACCATATCTACTTTTCCAACCGGGAATGAGAACTTATTTCTATTAACTGCGACACCAAGCAAACTTCCTAAAGCAACAATATGATAATCTTTTGCATTCTCGCAAAAATATTTAAGAGAAGTTAAAGCTCTTTCACAAAGTTGTACTTCATCAAATACGATAAGTGTTTTTTCTTTTACAATAGTTTGCCCTGAAATATGCGATAAAAGAGGCAATAGATAATCTGGACTTATATTTTCATCAAATGTTTTGCTTAAATTTTGAGCTGTTTCAAAATTAAAATATGCGACATTATCATAGTGAGTGCGTCCAAATTCTAAAATGCTATATGTTTTGCCAACTTGTCTTGCACCTTGTAATATTAGTGGTTTACGATAATCACTATTTTTCCAATCTTCTAGAAATTTGTTTATTTTTCTATACATAAAATACCCTAGCCATCTTTTCTAATTAATAGTATAAATATTATTCGTGTAAAAATAAACATATTTTATTGAAAAATTAACATTAAATTACACGAATATTTCTTAAAATTTCACACTAAACTACACGAATGAATATTAATTCTTCTTTTGATCGAAATAAATAAGCTAAAAAACTGTAATGATGTGCCCCGTTGTCAAGCACTAACTTACTAAAGTAAGAAATTATTTGATAATTTATTGAAATTTCGAAGATTTAATCAGCTTATTGCCATTCTGTTATTCGTGAATTCGCTATTTCTAGTTTATCGATAGGTCAATGGTTCTGCTTATTAGTCCCACCCTCTATTTTCAATTATTACTTTAGTTTAATCGTGGATGATTGAACCATTCGCATTCAAAACTCCAATAAATCATCATCAATCATCGCTTTAGTAAGTGCTTTAGGTTTTAGACCTCTATTTTTTTAATACCTCCCACATTTCTTTCTTGTAGTTGATTATTCATAACTCCGCAAATAAAACAAGCTAATTCGCGAGCCACCGCAGTGATACATTTATTTCTAGGAATGCCTCTAGAGAGCAATCGGTGGTATTTTCTCATTAATCGTTCAACAGCTCTATTGCAATACGAAATAATGCTTACTGGTTTTTCTTGCTGACGAGCAATGGTACTTTTCGAATTTTTACCAGGAGTACTAATAACAAGTGATTAAGCGGATTCAATTAGTTGAGTCCTTATAACTCTATTACCTAATTTTGTAATACCATGATTAGGATTAGATTCTTTAGAAGAATGTTCAGCCGGATTCAATTCTTATGTATCTATAATTTATTAATTTAGCAATCTAACAAAGTTTATAAAAAAGCCTGTATTTTATAGTTAAAGTTAAAGAATATATCAATTATTTACATTTGTCCCCAAATGTAATATATAAGGTGTAGGAGATTAAAAATGTTTGACCAAAAAGCCTATATAAATTCATATTTGAAAGATAAATATAAGACCATAAAAGTAAGAGTTAGAAATGATGATGCTATTTTAATAAGCAAGATAAATAATGTTGATAACGTTAATAAATACATCTTAGATCTTATTAAAAAAGATATATATGAAAATTGAAAATACAATTATATTAATAACGAAATTAAAATAGATTTTGAATTAACTCCAACAATGGCTGATTTAGTTAAAAAAGCAGAAGATGCAGATATATTAGATGATTATGGTCTTTATATGAATCTAGCTTACGCAATTGATTCTGAAGGTAAAAAAGAAGCGACACATCATATAATTTCGGAAACAGAATGGAGAATACTTGTAAGGAGGTATACTCTTTAATATGGATATTATAGAGAGAATTAAAAAATAATATGAATAAGATAATGATTAAATATATAAAAATCCACATGTAATTCTATCTTAATTAAGTGAACTTATAGGAATAAGTTAAACTTCAATTGATAATAGCATTTAAAAATTAAAAGAATTGGACTATTTGATGGTATAGACAAATAATCATTTTTATATGAAAAATTCAATCAAAGATGGTTTTACAATTTGGATTAATAAAAAAAGAAATTCTTTAGGAGTTATATTTATAGATAAAATTAATTTGATGTGGTTATAAGGAAGTAGACAATTTAAAATATGAAATAAATAATAAGCCTACCATCGATACTATTTCATCCTATATCAAAGTTTAAGATATAGGATGGATATAGGATGTATTTATCAAATGATATAGGATATTTACACCAAATGATATAGGATATATAATATTTACGGAGGTAGATATATATGGAAAAAATAACTGATTTAATTTCGTTTGATGGTTTAGAAAATAGTAAGTATGAATTTAAAGTAAAATTAGAAACAAGCGACAACAAAGTTGAAAAGTGGGCTAAAACAATTGTTGGTTTTGCTAATTGTGATGGTGGTTATCTTTTAGTAGGTGTAAGTGATGATGGATATGCTATTGGATTAACCAAAAAAGAAATTGATGAAACAAAAAATTTAGTTTTATTAACAATTAATAGAAAAATTTTTCCACATGTTTCTGTTGAATTTAAAACCATTAAATGTAATGAAGAAAAATCTATATTATCTATATTTACTAATTCTATAAATGAAATGGTTATTTTTAAAGCTGGAGATTTTAATGAAAAAGTTTATGTTAGAGAAAATGGGGCAACTATACCTGCATCTATCGCACAAATTGTTAAATTAAGTAAAAAGAAATTTGGTATAGATGGTCACTTTCTTAATAAACAATATGAAAAGAAAGACTTTACAATGTTTAATAAACTAGCAAAAGAATATCGTATTGATAAAAAAGAACCTTCAGAAAAGATGTTAATTAATAACGAAGTAATTAATCAAGATGGAAGAATTAGTGAAGGTTTAGAAATGTTTTCTGATTATTATAATGATGATAATACATTAGTATCAGCTAGATTATGGAATGGATTTAATAAAGGTGTTGATGAAGTTATTGATAAAAAAGAATTTAAAGGATCTATTTCAAGTATATTTAAAGAAGTAATGAACTTTATTTTGCGTAATTCAAGAAGTGGTTTTATTAAAATGGAGAATGGTGCAAGACTTGATACTTTTTCTTATCCTGAAATAGCTTTAAGAGAAGCGCTTGTTAATGCAATTGCTCATAGAGATTATTCAATAAGTGGTACGCAAATTGATGTTGATATTTATAAAGATAGACTTGAAATAACCTCTCCTGGATCATGGTTACTTTCTAAAGAACCAGAAGAATATGAATTTAATGCAATTCCTTCTATAAGAAGAAATAAAGTAATATGTAATTGTTTTGAAGTTATTGGTTTAATGGAGAAAAGTGGTAGTGGACTTAAAAAGATTTATGAGACATATAAAAACTTCAATGTAAAAATGCCTGTTTTATATAACTCTCCAGATTTTTTTACAATTACTTTTTACGATTTATTAAATGAAGAAGAAGCTATTTCAAAAAATATAGGACCATATGATGCTAAAATACTTAGATATTGTGATGGAGTAGCAAGGAGTAGGGGTGAAATCCAAAAATATATTGGATATAAAAGTAGTACAAATTTTACTAGAAATATATTAACTCCACTTGTTAAAGCTGGTTTATTAATGACAACTGCTAAAAAGTTTTCTAAGAACCAAAAATATTTAACAAAGAAATAAATCTTATTAAAAAATACACAATAATCGATACTATTTCATCTTATATCAAAGTTTAAGACATAGGATTGATATAGGATGTTTACACCAAATGATATAGGATAAGAGTTTTATATTATTTAGTCAAAAAGATTAATAATTTTAATACAAAATGTATAAAAAAATTAAATCTTCATTGTCTTTTCTATGTAAAGATTGGTGCAAGGATTTAAAAGTGAATTAATTGATGATAGTGGAGGCGACACTCACCTAGGCATCAATGGGTGAAATTCACCCATAAAAAAAGACCTTATAATAGGGGTTGCTATAAGGTCTTAAAATTTTTATATCACATCAATAGATGAGATAAATAATTTATTAATTGTTTGGTAGTTTGTTTTGATTTATTCTGCAAGTTATTTTAGTTTCTTTTATCGTCTTATGGAATTCTACTATCATAACAAGAGTAATTGAGTATCGCTAAATATTATTTTGAATTTTTAGAAGTATCTACTTTGCTATTCAACACTTTTAGTACCAACTAATTTGTTTCCTTGGTAAGCAAAGACAATAAGACTAACATTACTATTTATATAATAATTATCACCTCTATCTATAATTAGATATGTTGTACCATTATTAATTTTGAGTGCATAATTATCTTTAAAAGTAAGAGTAGAGATATCAATATTTTGTGTTGTTGCGGTCCTTTTATCGAGCGCTTTTATTGTAGTATGCCCTGTACTTAAGGTTTCATCTTGCGTTAAATCACAATAATATTTCATACTATTTGTAATATACCAAATTCCACCATATTGTTTTTCGTTGATTTTTGATATATCTTTTTCTTCCCATGCTTCACCACTTATAGTGTGATAACTACTTGAAACACTGAATGCTAATTTATATGTGTAATCAGATGATGCGCCTTTAATAGTAAAGGATGTATCTTGCTGATTTACAGTGATATTGATAGTAGATAAAACGCCTGGACCACTGATATAAGTTCCACCAACTGATTGTTGATATAAATCATTTAAATTATTAATATCTAATGCAAATTCCGCTAAACCATTGACATTAGTTGCATGCATTATTCCTGTGTTAACGCAATTTTTAATATTAATTTCACTGTTAGATGCAGGAATTGAGGCAACATATGATTTATTTCCATATAAATAACCAACCGTGCTAGTGCCTGTTATATCCGCATAATTTTTACAATTCTCGAAATTTATTATTGATTTCGAATTGAAACATGGACCAGAGCCAATAAATACACCAGTTGAGGTTCCAGCATTTTGAACAGAAACATAGTTTGTAATATTTTTAAAATTATAAGTAAATACTTGGTTATCGACTTCACCATTATATAATGAATTTATAACAACAAATCCAAAATTACCTATATTTGTTGCAACTGTTTTATCACCTTTGAATGTAATTGAATCAAAATTTACATCATAAAAACCTTCCGTATAATTTTTAAAAGTCTTCCAAAGTAGTACAACTGCAAAATCACTCATTGTTACATTAATGTTTTTAAAAGAAGCATGACCACATAATTCATTAAATAAATTGCCAACATTATATGTGCTATTATAAGAACTAATTGTTAAATCATAATTATCCCCATCATATGTTCCAGCAAAGTATGAAATTTCCTGTTTAGCTACTATATTAGCTGTTTGCTTATAGTGCTTGTTTTCACTTTGCTCTTCATTATTTATAGCTGCCCAATTATCGGCAGTAGCAATTAAATATGGAGCTTCTTCAGTTCCTAATCCACCGGAATATTTAATTTTCGCAGTAAAAACTGAAAAATGAGTAGTAGTGAACATAATAATT
>CAVGUA010000071.1:0-6156 GCA_963632335.1 Parabacteroides goldsteinii | reverse complement strand
TAATGCAGGTGTCTATCATCTACCAATATTAAAAAATAATTTAGGTATTGAAAGGACTTTTTGTATTAATTTTTATGGTCAATATCTATTAACAAAAGGGCTTATTCCAACAATCAAAAATAATGGTGGAAAAATTATAAATCAATGTAGTATTTCAACTACATGGGTGAACCTTAAAAAACTTAGGTTTAATGATTTAAATTTTGATGCAGAAAAGAATTTAACTCAAAAATATGCTAAGTCAAAAATTGCTATGATTTTAGCGACCTTAAAAGCAAAAGAGATGGGAATTGATATGGTTTTAGTACATCCAGGTGCTAGCTCAACGAATTTATTTTCATCTTCAAAAGGAGGTTTTTCTAAGCATTTTGATAGATTAATTTTCCCTTTGATGGAATTAATTTTTATTTCTCCAAGTAAAGCATCATTATCAACTTTATATGCATTAAATCATGATACAAAAATTGATGAATGGATTGGCCCAAGAGGATTATTTCATATTTGGGGATACCCTAAAATTTCAAAAATAAATAAAGGATTTATGAATAAAAAATTAAGTGATGATTTCTTTATGAATTTGGATGAATTCGAGAGTAAGATGAAAAACTAAGATTTCAAAATCCATATAATTTACCGCTTCTTTTAAGAAAAAATCATAAGTGAAATTTGATTCATGCTATCAAATAAATCGATTTTTCATTTATGAAAAACCACTATATATCCGCTTATTCTATAATGAATAGATTTAATTAGGCTTTTTTGGTTTTAATTTATAATAAAAAAATATAAAATATTTGAGAAATGAATAAGTTAATTGTTTTGGCAGAAGAAATTAATCCAGAAGGCCCATTAGGGATATTTTTGTCTTTTTTATATTTATTTATTATTGGATCTTTTTTAGGATGGGTTCTTGAAATATTTTTTAGAAGAATTGTTTCTCAAAAGAAGTGGACCAACCCTGGTTTTTTAAAAGGACCATGCTTACCTCTTTATGGGTTTGGATTATGTTTGCTTTATTTAATTTGCTATCTTTGCTTTAAATATCTTTGTAATGGAGACGGTATTCCTCCTTATTATAGCGTTTTAGGAGAAATCAATACTGAAGGCCCATTAAATTTTTGGTATACGTCTATTATCGCTGTAATTTTAATTGGAGTTGGTATGACGTTACTTGAATTTTTAGCAGGTATTATTTTTATAAAAGGATTTAGAATTAAATTGTGGGATTATTCTCCATTAAAAGGAAATATTATGGGGATTATTTGTCCATTATTTTCTTTTTTATGGTTACTAGCAGGAGCTGCTTATTGGTTTTTTGTTCAACCATATGTTCTTGTTCTTTTAGAATTCTTTACTAAACATATTTGGGGATTAACTTTCTTTTTAGGAATTTATGCAGGTGTCTTAGTTATTGATGTTGTTAATTCTGTTAAACTTGCAAGTAAAGTTAGTGGAATTGCTAAGAAGAACAAATTTATCGTTGATTTCGTTAAATTACAAAATAATATTATTGCCGAAAAAGGCAATAGAAGAATTCGCTCAAAAACATGGCTCGAGCAACAAACAGAACTTGCTGCAAGTAAAATAAAAAACAAAGTTGGTGAATTGACATATGATATTAAACGTCATATGTATGTTGGAAACGAAATTCCCGTAACAAATGCTGCTGAAAGTGACGAGACACCAAGAACAAAAGCTATTTCAAGTGATAATAGCAAAAAGGATGAATAAATAAGCCATTTTATTTTCTAATTAATGGCTTTTTTATTGAAAAAAATTGAAATAATAGTAAAGTTATTTCTAGAAAAAAAGGAGGACAAAAAATATGTTGCATGTAGTAGACCATCCACTCATTAATATGAAGCTCAATAAAATGAGAGATGAAAACACAAAAAGTAAGGATTTTAGACAATTACTTGATGAAATTTCGAGTTTAATGACCTATGAGGTTTTTAAAGATTTGAAAGTTCATTCAAACGGGAAAATTAAAACCCCTACAGGATGTGAAATTGATAAAATTAAACTTGATAAGGATTTAGTAATTGTTCCAATTTTAAGAGCTGGTATTGGAATGAGTAATGGTGTTGTTAATATGTTACCAAATGCAAGAATTGGTCATATTGGTTTATATAGAAATGAAGAAACTTTACAACCAGTAGAGTATTTCTGCAAATTACCACATGTAGACAATCCTCTTGTATTACTTTGCGATCCAATGGTTGCTACTGGTGGAAGTGCATGTGATGCAATTTCTCAACTTAAGAAAAAAGGATATAAAGATATTAGACTTTTAGCTTTAGTTGGAGTTCATGAAGGAATTGATAAAATTTTAAAAGAACATCCAGATACTGAAATTTATATTGCTGCAGTTGATGAAAAACTCAATGAGCATGGCTATATTCTTCCAGGACTTGGTGATGCTGGAGATAGAATTTTCGGAACATTATAAAAAAATAAGGCTTCATTTATTTGAAGTCTTTTTTTTATAGATTTTTTAAGTAATTCATAAATGAATTTTGGATGATTCCGTCAATTAAAAACCATATATGAATACTAAATTGTCATATATGGTTTTGTTGGAAGATTTCAATTAATCTTTCAAATTTTTTCGCATGTATTCAATAACAGATTTTCTAGTTACAATACCAATAAAATTTTCTCTATCATCAATTACTGGTACAAAATTTTGACGGACAATAATTTCAACTAAATCCATCATATTTTTATTAATTTGAATAGGCTCAATATTGTGAAGTGTAGGAACACTTGATATTTTTTCAATCATTGTATCTTCCCAATTTAGTCTATATTTTTTGAGATATCTTAATATATCGCCATCGCTAATGGTACCAAGATATTTGCCATTTTTATCTAATACTGGAATTTCACTATAGTGGTGATAATCCATTTTTTCGATGACTTGTCTTATAGTGTAAGTATTTAATACGTATTCAACCTGAACTTTTGGTATTAAAAATAATAAAATATTTCTTTCCATTTTATTTATCATTCCTATCTAATCGATCTATTTCTTTAAAAACCTCGCCAACTTTATCATTGATTTCAAGTTTAATATTTGTTCTTAAGCTAATATGATCTTTATTAATTAAAACTATATTGTTTCCATAAAAATAATTTATAAGACCAGCCGCTGGATAAACATTTAAACTAGTTCCAGCTACAATCAATAAATCTGCACTACTTAAAGCAATCATAGCTTTAGTGAT
This sequence comes from Parabacteroides goldsteinii, assembly GCA_963632335.1. GTDB lineage: Bacteria > Bacillota_I > Bacilli_A > RFN20 > CAG-826 > Onthovivens. Next base: position 2,929 of record CAVGUA010000071.1, on the reverse strand, counting down.
TGTTCTTTCATCTAACGGTTCTTCATATAAAACAACATCTGGTTTTATAATGTTTTTACAATTTTGGCAAATTGGTACATTGTCCATTTTTAAGATATCTTCTAAAGAATAAAGTTTCATGCAATGGGTGCAATAATTTCTATGAATAGATCCATGAAGTTCAATAACGTTTTTACTACCGGCAATTTGATGCATTCCATCTATATTTTGAGTAATAATAGTTAATTCTTTTTTCTTTTCTAAATTCGCTAAATAATAATGAGCAAAATTAGGTTTTGCTTCAGTATTTATCATGAATTCTCTATAAAATTTATAAAAAGTTTCAGTATTTCTTATAAAATATGAATGAGACAACATTACTTCATAAGGTTCATCATATTTACTTTTTAATTTATATAAACCTGATTCACTACGAAAATCAGGAATACCTGATTCCGTTGAAACTCCTGCTCCGCCAAAGAAGACAATATGTTTAGCATCATCTATAAGTTTTTTAAGTTCTAAAATCTTGTTTTCCATATTTTTTAAAACCTTTTGCTTTGACTATTATAGCAAATTTTAAACTTAAAAGATTATAGTTTACTTTATCAAATCAATAGAAATATTTATAATATTAAATACTGTTGGAGTGGCGGAACTGGTAGACGCCTCGGTCTCAGAAGCCGAGTTCTAACGAAGTGAGGGTTCGATTCCCTTCTCCAACACCAAATTGATATGAAAGACAACGATAAAAACTACAAAAAATATTACATAAAAGGATTTATTCTTTTAGGAATTGGGTTGTTTATTATTTTATTTGGTATTATTTTTCCATTTATTATTAAAGAAAACGATTTTGTTGTTTGGACCTCTTTAGTTTTAATTATTATTGGTATTATCATTCTTTTCCCTTCATTTTATTTATTAAACAAAGCGAATAAATTTAGATTGGATTATTTATTAAGCAATAAAACTAGTGAAAAAAATAAATAAAAATGACTTTTAAATCTTTGAATTAATGGAAAATAATATCTTAAATAAATCACTACAATGTAATGATATTGTGTAGATAGATGTCTCATATTTGGATCTATTTAATATTGGAGGTTATTTATGTCGAAAGCGAACTTAAATATCTGAATAGATAAAAAAGTGAAGGAACAATCTGAAGAAATTTTCAATGAACTTGGCCTTAATATGACAACTGCTATTAATATATTTTTAAGAAGCGTAATACGTGAACATGGAATACCCTTTGAATTAAAGATAGACATTCCAAATGCTACAACAATTGCTGCTATAGAAGAAGGAAGAAAAAGTATCGCAGATTCTAATGTGCCAAAATATTCGAATTTAAAAGATCTTATGAAATCTTTAGATGAATGAAATATTTTATAAAATTTACTTATCAGTTTTAAAAAAGATTTAAATCTCGCCAAGAATCAAAAACAAGAATCTTTTTAATGTAATTGATATTTTTGCCAGTGATGAAAATTTTGAAGCAAAATTTAGAGATCATGAATTAACTGGAAGCTATAAAGGAGTTCGTGAATGTCATATCGAACCAGATGGTTACTCATTTACGAAATTAGAGGTGATGTACTTGTGCTTATGCTTTATAGGATTAGTGCACATTCTGAATTGTTAAAAAATAGTTTCTTTCGAAACAAAAAAAGAAATAAATTCATTTTATATGACATTAAATAAATAAAACTAATGAAAAAAATTTTAAAAGAAAGTAAAATATTTTAGCTGCTCCCATGGCGGAACTGGTAGACGCGCTAGACTCAAAATCTAGTGGTAGCGATACTGTATCGGTTCGATTCCGATTGGGAGCACCAATATCGAGAGTAAATAGCAACCATATCTTGGTTGTTATTTTTTATAATCAAGAACATAATTTTATATTTATAATCGCCAACTTAGGGAATTGAAATGCGCCAACTTAGGGAATTGAAATGCGCTAATTTAGGGAATTGAAATGTGTCAACTTAGGGAATTTGATTGATTTATATAGCAGAAATCAGTTGTTTGTAATTAAAAATGATAGAGGTAGAGAATTAGAGATTAAAATTAGTTAATGAAATACTAAACTATGGAATAATATATGTTATAAAAGATGGAATATTTATTTAAAAAGTGAGGAAACTAAAATGATAAGAGAATTAAGACAAGAAGATATAGATAAATGTTTAGAAATTTATAATTACTATATTGAAAATACGTGTTTCACACTTGAAGAAGAAATGCTCTCTTCGAAACAATTTAAGGAAAGATGTATGAAGATTTCTAGTAAGTTTCCTTTTATAGTTATGGAGAATGATAGTGAAGAAATAGTAGGGTATGCCTATCTAGATATTTTTCATGAAAGAAGTGCATATAGAAAAACAGTCGATTTATCAATTTATGTAAGTAAAGATCATCTTCATGAACATATTGGTAAATCTTTATTAGATGAAATTTTAATATTAGGCAAAGAAAGAGGATTTACTAACGTTATTTCAATTGTTACTAGTGAAAATGAAAATTCTTTAAATTTTCATCTAAAAAATGGTTTTATTCTTGAAGGAACCTTGCATAATATTGCATATAAATTAGGCAAAAATATAAGTACCTATTATTTAAGGAAATATATCGGTTAACTATTTTTTAATTCTGTTTCAATTAATCTAATTTCAAGTGGATCAAATGAAGCATTGTAGTTTAAATAATTATTTCTTGCAACTCTCAAAAGTCGCTTGGAAATTTCCGAAATCTTTCCAAAAGTCGCTTGGAATTTCCCGAAATCTTTTCAAAAGTCGCTTGGAATTTTCCGAAATTAATATATTATGTAGATAAGAAAATATTATGAAAAACGAAAACATTGAATTATTAAGACACATTGATAAATGGTTAATAGATTGGAAAGAAAATGAAAACCATAAACCAGTTTTAGTTAAAGGAATAAGAC
>CAVGUA010000070.1:0-13621 GCA_963632335.1 Parabacteroides goldsteinii | reverse complement strand
TTACTATTCCTGATGGTAAGTTAATTGGCCTTTTAGGCCCTTCAGGATGTGGTAAATCTACTACTCTTTATATGTTATCAGGACTTGAAAATCCAACAAGTGGAGAAATTTGGTTTGGTGATGAAGAAGTCACTAATTTAGCTGCTGAAAAAAGAGGAATTGGCCTTGTTTTCCAAAACTATGCTTTATATCCTCATATGACTGTTTATAAAAATATTGAATTCCCATTAACTAATTTAAAAGTTGAAGTCCCATTGTCAAATTTTTATGATTTTAATTTTGATCTAGAATACGAATTGAAAGATGATGATGTTGTTAGTGGTATTTTAAAATCTTTACATACTTTAGGAAATAAAATTGGTATCAAAAAAGTTGATATTAAAGAAACAGTCGACGGAAAATCACTTAAGCTTCATGTTTTATTGTCTGATATAAGTGAAGCTAATGGTAATTTATATATAGAAAATGTTTCTAAAGTAGTTGATTTCAAAGTTTCAAATTTAACAAAGGTTCAAACTCATGAAGCTTTATTTGATGTAAACTTTAGAACAAAATTTGATTTAAAAGAAGAAAAACAAGTTTTTAGAGGTTCTTTATCATACGAATTTAAAAATAAATTATCTGAGCAACAAGTTGAAGATTATACAAAAGAATTTGGAAATATTTTTAAAGAATATGAATTTAAAACATCATCATTTGTTATTAGTAAAGTAAATGGTGTTTATGTTTTCTATTCACAATTTGGGTTTATCTCTAAAAAAGCTTATGATGAATTCATCAAAGCAATCAATACAAAATTTGAGCTTCAAAATGAATCATTAACAATTGCGGAATTTGAAGTTAAAGAAGTAGAAAATACTATTAGAGATGAATTGAAGAAAATTAATGTTAAACACACTGATTTTAAAGTATTTTCAGCTGATAGTGCAATTAAACTATTCTTTAAAGTTCAAAAAATAACTGAAGGCAAAATTGATGAAGTTGAAACACTTTTAAAGAATTTATTAAAAGTTGATAGCGTTGAAATCAAAAAGGCACCAGCATTATCTTATAGAAGACTTACTAAAGAAGAACGTAAAAAGATTGTTTTAGAAACTGCAAAACTTGTTCAAGTTGATGAATATTTAGATAGAAAACCATCTCAAATGAGTGGTGGTCAACAACAACGTGTTGCGATTGCTCGTGCACTTGTTAAACGTCCAAAAGTTTTACTTTTAGATGAGCCTTTAAGTAACCTTGATGCTCGTTTAAGACTCAAAACAAGAGAAGAAATCAGAAGAATTCAAAGAGATACTGGAATTACAACAGTATTCGTTACACACGATCAAGAAGAAGCCATGTCAATTAGCGATCAAATCGTTGTTATGAAACTAGGTGAAGAACAACAAATGGATTCTCCACAAGAAGTTTATAACAACCCAACTAATTTATTCGTTGCTCAATTCTTAGGAAATCCACCAATCAATGTTTTTGATGGAGAAATCAAAGATAATGGAATTTATATTGGCGATGATTTAGTTTACAAAGCAAAAAATAAATTAAAGAATCAAAAAGTATTTGTGACAGTAAGACCTGAAGGTTTCGTCGTTGCTGAAAAAGATGCCAAGGGTGAATTATTACATGCAAAATGCGATACAATTCAAGTTTTAGGAAGAGACTTATCTCTTATTTGTTTAAATGAATATTGTACTAAAGAGAATTTCAAGGTCATTGTTCAAGATGAACAAAAGAATCATCTTGGAGATATTGCTTTTGGATTAAAACCTGGCAAATTTTACGTCTTTGGTTTAGATGAAAAACGTATTGAGGTCAAATAATGGAAAACGAAGCAATGATTAATTCATTTTATGATTCACGTTTAGGGGAATTGGAACCTGGCTACAATAAAGATAAGGATGTTGTAGTTAGATTTTTATCAACTAAAAAACCAAAAAATGAATATAAAGTAACTGGCGTTAAGGATACAGAGGCCAAGAATAACTGGCGTGCATGGCTTTATTTAGCCCCTGTGCTTATTTTAATGTCTATATTTTTGATTTATCCACTTATTGACACTATATTTATCTCATTTATGAGTAATTATGATTACATCAAAGGTACTTTTGATGGATTCACATTAGACAATTATGGTGCAATTTTAGGTTTAACTGATATTAATGGAGCTTATGAATGGCGTATTATCCAATATGCATTACCAAATACATTTTTCTTGGTTTTTGCTACTGTTATTCCATCAATCTTAATTGCTCTTTTAATTTCTGTTGCATTAAATTCAATTAAATGGTTCCAAAAAGTTTTACAAACCATTTTCTTCTTACCATATGTTACCAATGTTATTGCTGTTGGTATGGTTTTTTCGGTTTTATTCGATTCGCAAGGTGTTATTAACTTTATTTTTGGAATAACTGGTAAGCAATGGATTTATGGTGCAACTAGATGGGATGCAATGGTTCCATTATGTATCTATATTATATGGTCAAGTTTACCTTTTAAGATTTTGGTTTTCTTAAGTGGTTTACAAGGTATTGATAAACAATATTATCAAGCGGCTAAAGTTGATGCAGCTTCGCGTAGTAAGATTCTTTGGAAAATTACAGTTCCTCTTTTAGGACCTCAAATTCTTTATATTATGGTTACATCATTTATTGGTGCATTTAAAGAATATTCATCGATTGTTGGTTTATTTAATGGTGCAGGTACAACAACAGGCACATATGAACTTTACACGATTGTTTACTATATTTATGATAATTTAAATAGCCATACATCGTTTGCTGCAGCTGCAGCGGTTTTGCTTTTCTTAATCATTCTTGTTTTCACATTCTTACAAATGGGAATTTCTAAGAAGAGAGTTTATTATTGATGGGAGGACAAGTTTATGGAACAATCTTTAAATAAAGAATACATAGATTTTAAAAATGAAGATATTGATGATTCTGAAGTTGTCCTTTGCATTAAAGAAGGAAACAAAACAGTTAAAACATTAGAAAAAGGTGAAAAAATTGGTGGTATTGTTTCTACAATTATTACTTATGCGATTATTCTATTTTTAGCATTAATTGTTGTTTTCCCATTCTATTGGATGATTATAACATCTTTAAAGATGAATACTGAAATTTTGCAAACAAGACAAACATTCTTCCCAGAAGTTGTTATGTGGACAAATTATGTTTATGTTTTTGGTGCATTTGATTTCTTAACATATATGAGAAACACAATTGTTGTTGCGATTTTCTCAACAATTGGAACATTAATTACAACTATATTTGCAGCGTTTGCTTTTTCTAGACTTAATTTTAAAGGAAGGGAAGCGTTGTTTATGGTTTTCTTAATGACCATGATGATTCCCGGTGAAATGATGGTTATTTCAAACTATATTACTGTTGCATCATTTGGTTGGGTTGGAGAAAATTCAACAATATTTGATGCTTACGCAGCAATGATTGTTCCATTTTGGGTAAGTGTTTTCTATATCTATTTATTAAGACAAAATTTCAAACAAATTCCTAATGAACTTTATCTTGCGGCTAAAGTTGATGGAAAAAGCGATTGGAGTTATCTTTGGAAAGTTATGGTTCCTCTTGCAGCGCCAACTTTAATTTCAATTACGATTTTAAAGTTTATGGGTACTTGGAATTCATATGTTTGGCCAAATCTTGTTACTGCAAATAACGAATCCTATAGATTAATTTCAAATGGTCTTAGAGGATCAAGTTTCGTTGATGCAGAAGCTGGTAGAACAGAATATGGCTATCAAATGGCAGCAACTGTTTTAGTTACTGTTCCATTATTCTTATTATTTGTTTTCTTCCGTAAGTACATCATGAAAGGTGTTGGAAGAGCAGGTATTAAAGGTTGATTTTCTCACTTTATATAAAGTGTAAAATAAATTTAAATTGGAGGATTTATGAAGAAGTTAAAAACATTAAAGTGTGCAGCCGTATTACTTACTGTAGCGTTAGTCTCAGCTTGCGGCGGAAGTAAGGATGACAACAAAAAACCAGATCACACAACTGATGCCAGTATCGAAGCTCTTATCGATGAAAATGGTGTCTTAAAAGAAAAGACTAGTATTACATTATGGTCAATCGTTGGAACTAATAACCAACCATATTTAAATGCTCAAATTGAGGCATTTAAAGAAGTTCAACCAAATATTGAAGTTACAAGCACTATTATTAGTGGTTCTTATAACGATTTAAAAGAAGCTACCATCAAAGGATTTACTGGAAACAACTATCCAGATTTAGTCCAATGCTATCCAGATCATGTTGCTGAATATCTTAATTATGGTAAAGCAGTTGAACTTGAACAATATATGTATAACGAAAAAGTCGGTTGGACTGATGATGAATATGCCGATCTTTTAACTGACTATCTTGATGAAGGTAGAGAATACTTAGTTGAAGGTACATATAGTGTCCCATGGTGCAAATCTACTGAACAAATGTTCTATAACGAAGATGTTTTAGTTGGTTTAGATTTAAGCGCTTATGATAAAACTCTCAATGGTGGTAAGCCATTAAGTAAGAGTTATCTTGAAAGTTTAACTTGGGATGAATTATTTAATAAACTTTGTCCAGCTATTGCTGCTCACGACGCAGCTGTTCCTGAAGCTCAAAAACTTGTCAAGACTGACCAAGCATATCATGCAATTTTTGCGTATGATTCAGACGATAACTTGTTCATTACATTAGCAAAACAATATGGTTATGCTTACACTTCAGTTGATACTGAAACTGGTACTGCTAGCATTGATTTTAATAATGATGGTATGAAGAATGTTTTAAAAACATTCCACGATGCTGCTCAAAATGGTTATATTATTTCAAAGGGTAGTGCAGGTGGTAACTATACAAATACCTATTTCACAGTTCAAAATACCTTATTCTCAGTTGGTTCAACTGGTGGTGTTAAATATCAATTCAATTCTGAAAATCCAATGAATGTTGGCGTTGCAAGAATTCCTCAAGCTGATGTTAATAATGCTTACACAATTAACCAAGGACCATCAATCACTGTTTTAGATCACAATGATGCTAATAGAAAATTAGCTTCATGGTTATTCTATAAGTTCATTTCTAATGAAGAAAATGCAGCTGATTGGTCACTCGGAACTGGTTATTCACCAATTAGACAATCAACATTGGATAGTGATGCCTATGTTAGTGCTGCTGATTGGAAATCAAAACCAGAAAAGACCCTTGATAGAGTTATGGCATATTCAAGCGCAAAAATTAATGATGTTGGAACATTATTTGTTTCTCCAGCTTTCAAAGGTTCATCAACTGCAAGAGAACAAGCTGGTGGTTTAATGACTAAAGCTTTAACAGCAACAAACGATATCAGTGAAATTGATCAATGGTTTGCTGATGCAGTCGCTCTTTGTAAAACTGCTTTATAAGCTCTAATAAAAAATCATAAATTAAGGAATATATGAGGCTTACCAAGAAATTAAATATAGTTAAATTTTTAAGTTTACCAATTCTTTTGGTAAGCCTTTTTTCCTGTAATTCAAACAAAAGTGTTGATAAAACAAAAATTTATTTTTGGCATACTTTTGGTCAAAATGTTGTAGAAGAATTAAGCAATAAAGTTGAAGATTTTGAAAAATTGATAAAAGAAAATGAGGGAGTTGATATTTCGATAGAACTTACATATCAAGGAAGTTATGATGATATGTTAAATCAAGTAAATAAAGGCTTGGCTATTGGAAATACCCCTACAATTTGTGTTGCTTATCCTGATCATGTTGCAGATTATTTATCACATGAAAGTTTTGACGAAGAGTATGTATATAATTTAGAAAATTTAATGCATGATTCAAAAATTGGTTATGGCAAGAATTCCTATCTAGACGACGAAAAGAATGAAACTGATATTGTTGGAGCTTTTTTTGCTGAGTCTAAAGGGTATTTAAAAGATGGAATCTATTCTATTCCGTTCATGAAAAGTAGTGAAGTATTAATGTACAACAAGGATATTATCGATACGAAACTTTTAAAAGCGTATGATTCAACAATCACAAACTATGATGAATATATGGCAAATTTAACTTGGGATAAATTTATTAGTATTCTTAGATTTGTTAAAGAAGATATGAAAAATGGTGGGAAAATTTGCGGAAACAATTTAGAAGTGCCATTAATTTATGACAGCGATGAAAATTTATATATTTCTAAATCGATGCAAAATAACATACCATTTATTTCAATAAAAGATGGTAAAGGGTCTTTAGATTTTGATAATCATGAAGCAAAAGCTATGGTTACAACTTTAAAAGGTTATTATGATGAAGGATTATTGAAAACTAAAGGCAGCAATAATAATGAATATGGGTCATATTCATTTACTGAAGGAAGATGCTTATTTGCTGTTGGTAGTAGTGGTGGTGCAGGATATAACGATCCTGGAGAAGCAAGTTTTAAAGTTGGGGTTGTAAAAGTTCCATTTGATAACGATAATCCATTATATGTTTCTCAAGGTCCAACATTAGCTCTTTTAAAAAGCAAAGGTGTTAGTGATGAAGTTAATGAATTTAGAAAGGAATATGCTTGGAAATTTATTAAATATATTACGAATACAGAAAATAATGCAGATATGTGTTATTTAGGTAGCGAAGGATATATTCCAATTAGGAATTCTTCATATACTTCAGGATATTATAAGGAATATCTTGAAGATGCTAGTACTTTCTTAGCAAAAACTTCTAAAGTGGTTGTAGAAGATATAAATGGAAGATATTTATCTACACCTGCATTTAAAGGAAGTAGTGCTGCAAGAGATCAGGTTGGTGCAATTTTAGCGAATGTATTTTTAGATAAATATGATGTTGATGAGGCATTTAATGAGGCAAAACAATTAGCTTCCCTAAGTATGTAGTATGAGGTTTATTATGAAATTATTCAAGAAATTATTTTTTACAGTAATAGCGACATTATCAGTATTATTTGTTGCTTCATGTAATGAAGGACAAAGTTTTATTGATTATGCTTCAAGTAATGAGGCACGTTTAAATCTCGATTATAAGGGCAGAACTTTTTTAAAGGATGGTATTGGTCAAGTAAGTCTAAAGACTGCGATTGATGGTGATACTGCACACTTTTATGAAGAGGGAAACAATGAATTAATTAAATGCAGATTTTATGGAATCGACACTCCAGAATCAACAGGAAAGATTCAACCATGGGGAAAAGCAGCTAGTAATTTTACAAAAGAAAAATTAACAAATGCCAATAAAAATGGAACTATTGTTATTTCTGTTCCTCAAGATGAGTATACAATTCCAAGTCATGATTCAACAGGATCTAGATATTTAGCTTTAATTTGGTTCAATGAAGAAGTTAAAAATTGTGATTATAAAGATTTAAAGTTATTAAATTTATTACTTGTTCAAGAAGGTTATAGTGAAGTTAAAAGTGCAACAGAAATGGAAAGACTCGAGCCAGTCTTTAGAAGTGCATGGGAGCAAGCAAAAGAATATAAACTAAATATGTTTTCTGGGGAAGAAGATCCACTATATAACTATGGTGAATATGAGACAGTTTCTCTTTTAGATATGAAAATAGAATTAGAGAAACAAATTGCTGCTCAAAAGAAGGGCGAAGAATATACCAATAAATATGACAACGCTAAAGTTAAAGTTGTTGGAACGGTTGTTGGTTGTGCAAATAGAATTTTATACTTACAAAACTATTATTCTGTTGAAAATGGCGGTAGATTTGGTTATGGAGAATATGCTGGCATAAATATTTTTATTGGTATGAGTGCAATCAATAGTATGTTTACAACCGCAAATACATATTTACAAGTTTGTGGTACAGCTGTTGATAGTGAAAATTTTGGATTCCAAATTAGTGGATGTACATTTAAACCATACAATCCAAAAGAAAATGATGCACAAGTTTTAATTCCGGCAGAGGATAATAATGATGAATTTAAAATGTATACATTTGAAAAGAGTGTGGCTGAAATAAAACAAGATGATTATGAATTGATTAATTCGCCAGTTGAAATCAAAGAAAATATTAAAGTTGTTGGCGGATATACTGGTGATAGTACAAGTGTTACACTTTATATTGAAACAGAAAGCGGTAATAAAGTTGATTTTAATGTTTATATTTCATTTATTTATAAGCCAGACGAGAAAAATAATCCATCTGATCAATGGATTAAATATGAAGAATTTGTAGGAAAAGTATTTTCCTTAAAGGGAGTAGTTTCCTTACATAAAACAACCTCAGGGAATTATAATATTCAAATTATTCCAACAAAGAGTAGTGATTTCGCATTAGTAGGATAGATATGGAAAAGAAATTAGTATTAACTTCATCTCTTTTATTACTTGCTTCACTTACAAGTTGTGGTGGAGATTCTTCTAATGGAAAAAATGACCTCGCTATTTCAAGAGAGGACTCACCATTTATTAGTGAAATTTTTTCTAGTGAAAATTTCTTGGAATCTGCAATTGAAGTAACTAATATAAAACAAATTGAAGTTTATTTAACCCTAAATATCTATAAAGAAAACAAATTATTAATTTCGAGAAATTTAAAAGATGATTTTAATGGTTTAGCGAATGCATCGGTTGTTTATGAGAATGCTAGATTTAATAAAGATCTTGGTTCAAATGTTAAAACAATTAAATTCGATGATAACTATATATTTGGAACAAATTATATTGAGATAGTTGATTCTAATGGGAATGTATTAGATTCGATAGGAACCAAAGGATTTGCCGTTAATTATATTACTAATGGTAGTTTAATCAAAAATGAGCAAAGTTTATTTGCTCAAAAAACTTTTGATTATAAACTATGGTATAAAGTTAGAAGTGATAATACCAAATATTTAGGGAATACTAATACACCAATTAAATATGAGGAATTCATAAAAGGTCCAAAAATTATGGAAAATTATTGGAGTTCAAAATTTATCGAAAACAACATTCCATTGGGTGGTTTTTATGAAACTTCTGTCTCCGCTTATGGTGATGGAGATACAACAAATTTTGCATTTGAGAATGTTGGTGGTTTAAGTGCTGTTGAACGAACTCGATATTATTTAGTGAATACTCCTGAAATTGATCATACAAGTGAAGGAAGTAAAATTACTGAAGAACCATGGGGCGTTGCAGCAATGAATTATACAAATGGCATTCTTAAAAATGCTAAGCACATTTTAATTCAATCGGCGTTAGGTGGAAGCGTAAGAGAAACATATGGAAGACTTTTGGGTTTCGTTTGGTATACTAATGAAACTAATCCAGCCATAAGTGACTATTCATTACTCAACTATGAATTAGTGCTGAATGGATATGGGAAATTTATGACAGGAACTTTATTAAATGATATGGTTTCTAATGAAGTTTTATACTATCACTATTTTGATATAGCAAATGAGGTTGCTACATCCAAAGGGATTAAGATACATGGAGAAAAGGATCCAAATTACAATTATTAAGGAGGTAAGTTATGTTTTGTCAACATTGCGGGAAAGATTTTAAAATAGATGAAGCAAAATTAGCGAAAGTAAACCATGAAACTGATAAAGCTGTTTTGCTTAACCCAAATATTGAAAAAGTTTATGTTTGCCCTCGTTGCAATCATATTGTTAAATCACATCTTAATGAGGCTGATTTAAAAGAACTTTCACAAGCAAGTCATGCCGAAATTCATCGTGCAAAGAATAAATTTTCAACTGGTATGGTAGGATTGATGATAGGTTTTATTTTAGCTTGTATATCGTTCTTATTTTTATCAATTTCATTTAAAGCAGCGAATGGATATGAATTAACATTTGGTGTTGAATTCATCGTTTTTATTGCTTTAATTATTATGGGATCATTTTTAATTATTTTTGGTGCAATCTATGTTTTAATTGGTTTAAAACGAACTAAAAAATATCAAAATGTTTTGAAGGATATTCAAAACGAAACTTTTGTTCAATAACTTTGGTTTAAAGACGTATTGTCTTAAATATAAATTTGGAGGAAATTATGAAGAAAAAATTTATTAATGCCTTAGTACTTGGTGGTGTAGCAGTACTTGGTCTTGCTGGATTAGTTGGTTGTGGTGAAAAAGAAGAACCAAAAGATGAACCAACTCCTGTAACCAAAATGTCTATTGCTAACAAGGATGTATTAACTGCTGAATGGAAAATTGGCGAAGCAGATAGAACAATGGCTTTCACATTTGAAGGCGCTAAAGTAAATGTTGCTAGCGCTATTTCAAAAGGATTATTGACAATTAAGAGTAGTGATTCTGCCGTTGTTGTTGCAAACGGATTTATTTTACAAGCTGCAGGTACAGCAGGTAGCGCTGTTATTACTGCAACATATACTAATGATGCAAGTTTAGGTGGAACTTCATTTACTGACACAGTTGAAGTAAGCGTTAAAGAAAGTGATAAAGAATTATCAGCAAAAGCAGTTTCAATTAAAGAATTTAAAGAAGCTGTAATTCCAACAGATAGTGATGGTAATTTAGTTAATAAAGAACTTTACCAAGTAACTGGAAAGATTAAAGGATTTGGAAGTAAAGAAGCTAGCTTATCTGAAAGCCCAAGTGATGGCGGTGATTATGGTAATTTATATTTAGAAGATGGCGAAGGAAATAGCCTTCAAATTTATGGTTCAACATGTTCCAACACTGCTTTAACATTTACAGATGGAAAATGGAAATTCTCAAATCCAAAGACATTCAAATCAAGTGAATTTGCTCAATCATTAAAAGTTGGTGATGAAGTTACAATGATGTTAATAAGATGCGATTATAAGACCTATATTGAAGGAACTGGTAGATTTGTTGCTGGTCCAACTTTAATTGATCCAACCGCAGCGACATTAGAAGAAGTCGTTAATGATAGCAATGTAACAGCAAGTACAAAATTATTTGAAACTACTGCTACGATTAAAGGTTTTGGAAGTAAGGAAGCTAGTTTATCTGAAAATGCAAGCGATGCTAGTGCATATGGAAATATGTTTGTTACTGATGGAACAAATACAATTCAAGTTTATGGTGCAACAGCCGGAAGTAGTTCAATTTCATGGACTGGAACTAAATTAAAATTCTCAAATCCACAAGACTTCTTAACTAACGAAGTTACAAGTGGCTTAAAAGCTGGCGATAAAATTAAATTCGTTGGTATTAGAGCTGATTATAATGGAGTAAAAGAAATTTCAATTCAATCAGTTGTTAAAGTCACTGAATAATTAAAATTTTAAAGAAATAATTATAGAAGGCCACAAAAGTGGCCTTCTATCTTACACTAATAAAATCTTGAAGTTTTAAAATAAGTTTACATTAAATGTCGATTTCGCTATAATATTAAAGCGTTTTGGTCCTCTAGCTCAGTTGGTAGAGCAACTGACTCTTAATCAGTGGGTCCGGAGTTCGAGTCTCCGGAGGATCACCAAAAAGAAAATAAAGTCCCTAAATTCTAGGGATTTTTATTTTAAAAAATTATAAAAATTTGAACATATTTTTTTGATATTATACGAATAATCCTTATAATTTAAGTATGATTACAATTTATACATCCCCAAGCTGTGCTTCATGCAAGAAAGTCAAACAATGGTTTGATGAAAATAAAATCCCTTATAAGGAAAAGAATATTTTTACATCTGTCTTAAATCCCGAAGAACTTAAAGATATTTTAAGAAAAACAGAGAATGGAACCGATGATATTATTTCAACTAGAAGTAATATTATTAAAGAAGGCAAGGTTAATATTGATGATATGAAAATAAGTGAATTAATAGATTTCATTATTAAGAATCCATCAATATTAAAAAGACCTATTATGGTTGATGATACTAAGATACAAGTTGGTTATAATAAATATGAAATTTCTTCATTTGTACCAGCTGCTAGAAGAGTAGCATATAATAACTGTCCACATTCTCAAATTTGTGAGGATTGTCAAAGTGGAAAGAATAAGTAGCAGAAATGCTACTTTTTAAGCACTAGATTTTAGAAAAATAACAAAAAATATATAGGTTCTAAATTAATAAGCAAAAACTAGATTTTATAAATTATTATTTGAAAAGTTTAGAATTTGTTTAAGATTTTCAGTCTATTTTTTTGTAATTCATAAATTACAAATTCATAAATTACAAAAAATAATTTAGAACCAATCATGCTTAATGTAATTTCTGCAAAAATAAAAGTGTTCTAATTAAAAATTATAATTAAAAAATGTCCTATCAAAGGTTTGCATTTATAATAGATAAAAATGTTTGGAAATAAAAAGATGGAAATTATCCATCTCTTTGTAATCTAATTAGTGTTTTGTTGTTTCAAGAGCCCTTAATTGTTTGTTTCTTGGGTTATCTTCATAAGTGACACCTGCTTCTTCACAAATGGTTTTTAAGGCTTCCCTTGCTTTATTTAAAGAATTTCCTTCTAATTCGAGTTCATAATCTGTAATGCCATTATATGTGTTTTTATCAATCGCGAAATCACCTTCGTCTTTAAAGTTTTCAATTTCGATTCTTTCGGTTTTTAAAGTAGTTTGTATTTTCAATTCTTGTGGATCTATATTAAGCATCAAAATAAATTCTTTAATACCACAATTTGGGAATATTCCATCGTCTCTAAATGCTTCATATTCTCTCCAAGAAATTTTTTCATTTTTTTCGAGCAATCCTTCAGCTAATGGACATTTTAAATTAATGATAAAACTATCATCTTTTTCTCTAATTCTTAAACCGAACCCTGCTTTATTAAGTTTAAAATCATCTGTATCAACATAATGGTTAACTTGTTTTACCCTATCATATTTATCTGCATGATAGAAATCGATTATTTTGTTGTAATCTTCTTTGCTTATTAAGCACTTAGCTTCAATTTCAATATTTGTTGCCATTTTTATTTCCCTCGCACTTAAATATGATACAATAAATAAGCATTCTTTTAAAGATGAAGGGTAGATATTTATGTTTGTAACTTTACTTAATTTTGATGAATTTAATAGTAATTATTGGTGGATATATTTGGTTCTGGTTTTGGTTATTACAATTTCTTTTTTGATTCTTTTAATCGTAAGAAGAAAAGAAACCAAAAGAAAAAATAGTGAAGTGGTGAAGCAAAATTCAAACTTGAATAATTTATATTCATATTTGGGGGATAAAGAGAATGTTCTTTCTCATGAATTAAAAGGAACAAGACTTACATTAGTATTAAAAGATTATCAAAAAGTTGATAGAGAAAAGTTAAAAGAAATTGGTGTTGAAAGAGTTTTATCAATGTCTAATAAATATATTTTAGTTGGTAAAACTAGCGATTTAGAAAAGATCAATAAAAACTTAGAATGATAAAAATGTCCAGATAAAGCATTAAAAATGTCCAGATAAAGGGGGGTCTTTATCTGGACATTTGTCCATCTAATCCAAATTATTTTGATGTAGTCGTAACTTTTTCAATTCAATAAAAACGACTTTTTTATCCAAAATGTCTAGATAAAATTTACTTAATTTGTCCAAGAGTCTTTAAATCTTTTTTAATTTCTTCAGTAGGAAGGCCCATAATATTATCAAAACTACCATTAATATTTTTAATAATGTGTTCTTTATAATCATCTTGAACTGAGTATGCGCCAGCTTTATCAAGGACATATATAT
>CAVGUA010000069.1:0-2128 GCA_963632335.1 Parabacteroides goldsteinii | reverse complement strand
ATCAATAAATTTTTTAAAAGCAAAGCCTCGTGAATCCTTAATCCACCACCAATACTCATAGACAAATATCTAATCGTGTCTTTATGCTCTACCGATAAAATTTCATGCTCTTCTTTCATATTTAATAAAAAATCATAATATGAGCCAAGACTTGAATTAAAATCTAAAAATACACGGCCCGAAATAATTCCGCCTTCATCATATTCAATTAAAGTAGGAACTCTTCCAAGCTTATTTTTAATTTCAAAGAATTGTTCTTTTATTCTCCTATTGTTAGTGTTTGGAATTTTGGCAAAAGCTTCGATAATTCTCTTTTTAGAAATTTCATCAAATTGAACAACACTGCATCCTGGTGTTAGTGGATGTACAGCTCTTTCTCCTCTTTTCTTACCACTACCTTTTGTTGAAAATGTCTCAGGAATAAGGTAATTGTTTTTATAATTTGCAATAAAATCAATTAATGTTAAATATTCTTTATCATAACTAAGTCTCAAACCTCTACCAAGTTGCTGAATAAAAACAATTGAAGATTTTGTTGGTCTTAAAAATATGACTTGATTAACAGAAGGAATATCAACTCCTTCATTAAAAATATCAATTGTAATGATTATTTCTAAGTAATCTTTATTTAAATTATCTTCTTCTAATTGATCAATTGCTTTTTCTCTATCAATTAAGCTTGTTTCGCCATCTAAATAAGCACAATTAACTCCTTGTTCATTTATCTTTCTAGAAAGTTCTTTTCCTTCTTCTCTATTAGAAACAAACATTAAACATTTTCTTCTTTTTCCTGAATAACCATAATATCTAGATTTTTCAAGAATATGTTTAACTCTTTCTTCACTTGTTAAATATTTAAAAGTTGACTCATCATCGATACATTTTCCATCAACTTCTAAATCACTAATTCCAAAATAATGGAAAGGAACAAGCATATTTGCTTCTAAAGCATCATTTAATCTAATTTCATAGAGAATATTATGATTAAATACGCCATAAACGTCATAATTATCACTACTTCTATCAGGGGTTGCAGACATTCCTAAAAAGTACTTAGGTTTAAAGTAATTCAGTACATTTTGGTACATTGTCCTTTCACCAATTCTATGACATTCATCAATTATGATAAAATCGAATTCATCTTCTTTAAATTGATGTAAATATTTATCTTTTCCAATTGTAGAAATTGTCGAAAATATAAAGTTAGCGTCGCCTAAATCATGATTGCTACCTGAATATAAAGCGGTTTTAATAATTTTTCCAAAAACATTTTCATATGTCTCAATCGCTTGTTTTAAAATTGTCTCTCTATGAGTAATAAAAAGCAGTTTTTTGATTTCAAATTTTTTAATAGATTGAACTCCAAATGCAGATGCATAAGTTTTTCCTGTACCTGTCGCAGAAATTAATAGGCCTCTTGAATCTCCGTTTTCAATTGATTTATTTAATCTTTCAATAAATTGGAGTTGCATTGAGTTAGGTTTTTTAACAATTTTCCATTTAGTTTCGCTCTCTTCTCCAACTTTTCTTACTGATTTTTCTTTGTTATATTCATTTTCATATTTTTCTAAAACTACTTTAATAGGTGAAGAATGATTCCACATTCTCTCAAACTCACAAAGAATGTTTTTCATGATCGCTCCATCACCTGTCGAAACAATTAAATTATTCCATTCATTATTGCTAGTTAAAGCGGACTGAGTAATATTTGAACTTCCAATAACAACCTTATATTGATTATTTTTGTATTTAAAAATGTATCCTTTTGTATGGAAACCAATTCTATCGCCATCATTTATATAATACATTCTTGCTTCAATATTATCGTATTCAAGCAATTGTTTTAATGCTTTTGGCTCAGTAAAAGAAAGATAATTGCTTGTAATAATTTTCCCTTTAATTTGCGGATTTCTTTCTTTTAAATCCAAAAAGATTTGTTTAAACAAATTGAGCCCAGAATCGTTAATAAATGCAACTGAAAACATAAATTCTTCACAATTTTCTAAGTTATCTTTTATAGTATCAAAAACTTTTTTAGGATTTTCTTTATCATTACTATTATAAATAAAATCAGGACTAAAAGATGATTCAGGATTATCTGAATTTCCAACATAAGCATCGATTAGAT
>CAVGUA010000068.1:9806-11107 GCA_963632335.1 Parabacteroides goldsteinii | reverse complement strand
CTAATAAACTTTACAACATGAGGATGTGATTTTTCAGCTTTGAATGAACCAAATTTTAAAATATCACTACTATTTCTAAATTTAATTAACTCTTTATAAAAATTCAAAATTGAATCTTTGTCCTTCTCTTCATATTCAACATTAATATTTTTATCAAGATAATCAGGATTGACTTTAACCCAAGGAGCCCAGTTCTTATTAAAACCAGCATTAATTCTATCATTCCATTGCATTGGAGATCTTTCGTTATCTCTATTTTGTAAACGAATTACTTTCATTGCTAAAGAATGAGGGAATCCAATTTTTCTAGCCATTCCATAAATATTATGAGCAACTACATCATTAACTTCTTCAATTCTTTTTGGTTGAACTGGATAATTTGTCATACCAATTTCTTCACCTTGATAAATAAATGGTGTCCCTTTTAAAGTTAGCAAAAATAATCCATAAGCTTTTGCACCTATTTCTCTATATTTTGGTTTAACAAATCTTGAAACAGATCGAAGTTGATCATGATTTTCAAAATAATTGCAACAATATTCGCAATTCGTTTGATAATTAAAAATTATCTTTTTGAATTTTGAAATATTAAATGGTTTTTTAAAAACAGGAAGAAGATTAAATTTATCACAATTTTGATGCTCAAATGAAATAAGCATGTCTAGTTCGCCATTTTTGATATATCTATTTGCAATATCAACTGTTGTCCCAGGAGTTTCTCCAATCATCACCATGTCATATTTATTTAAGATGTCTTTTCTAAATCTTTTAAGCAAAGCATGGTTTCCATCTTTATTATCATAATGTTCTTGACCAGTTTGAACTAATCGAGGTTTTCCATTTTTTAAAGTTTCTTTCCAAAGATAACTTATTGTATCGCATCTAAAACCATAGACACCTTTATCAAGCCAAAATTTCATGATGTCTTCAACTTCTTTGATGACTTCTTCATTATGATAATTCAAGTCAACTTGTTGCTTGCAAAATAGGTGCATATAATAACAAGTTTTATCATTTTCTAATGGTTCCCAAGCACTGCCAACAAATATTGATTGCCAATTGTTAGGAACTTTATTGAACTTTTTGCCTTTTCCTTTTTTAAAATAATAGTAATCCCTATATTTTGTTGTTGGATTATTTATAGCTTCTTGAAACCAATAATGTTCACTAGATGTATGATTTATAACTAAATCCATGATAATTTTAATATCTCTTATGCTAGCTTCATGCATTAAAATATCAAAATCTTGCATCGTGCCAAATCTAGGATTAATACTTTTATAATCGCTTATATCGTATCC
>CAVGUA010000068.1:0-9796 GCA_963632335.1 Parabacteroides goldsteinii | reverse complement strand
TCCATCATTATTTGAATCATAAAATGAAGAAGGATAAATTTGATAAACTATACGTTCTTTATATGCTTCTTTCATAAATATCTTTTGTCCTATCTTTAGAATTAATTTTACAATGAACTAGTCAAATTTAAAAGAATCTTATATGGTTTTTAACCGTTCATAAATGAAAAAGTTACGAACTAATCGTTCTTATTAGAAAAAAACGTTTCTTTTTTTAATTTAAAGAAACGTTTCATTTAATTGTTTATTTAACTTTTGGATACTTTTCTCTATTTTTATTATATTCGGTATGTAAGTATTCATGAGCTTTATGACTACCATATTCACCAAAATAATCTTTATAGAGTTTAATAATATCTGGGTTTAAATGTGATCTACGAATTGGTCGACCAATATCTTCTCTATATAAAACTTCTGCACGTTTTTGTTTATAAGTTTCTAAGATATCAGGATCTTCATTTGGCAAGAATGCAGGATTGACATATGGTTGACCACCACCATTAATACATCCGCCTGGACAGCCCATAATCTCAATAAAATCATACTTGGAAGTACCATCTTTAATTTCATCTAATAATTTATGAGCATCTTTCATTCCACTAGCAACTGCAAAATTAAAGGTCTTTCCATTTAATTCAACACTAGCAGATTTAATTGCTTCAAGTCCTCTAACTGGTTTAAAGTCAACTGGATCAAGTTCTTTACCAGTAATGAAATAATATGCACTACGAATTGCCGCTTCCATAACACCACCTGTAACACCAAAAATAACGCCTGCACCAGTATAATCGCCAATTAAATCATCATCAAATTTTTCATCTGGAAGAGCTTTCCAATTAATACCTGCTCTTTTGATAACACGAGCAAGTTCACGAGTTGTTAAAACAACATCAACATCATTGTTTCCATTAACACTTTCATGATCTCTTAAAATTTCATATTTTTTAGCAGTACATGGCATAATTGAAACAACACAAATATTTTTTGGATCAATTCCATGTTTTTCAGCATAATATGATTTAATAACTGCTCCCATCATCATATGTGGAGATTTACAACTTGATAAATGATCAAGAAGTTCTGGGTAATAATATTCAACATAATTTACCCAACCTGGAGAACAACTTGTAATCATTGGTCCTTTTTTGCCTTCTTTGATTCTATTAACAAGTTCTGTTGCTTCTTCAACAATTGTTAAATCCGCACCAAAGTTAACATCAAATACTCTATAGAATCCAAGTCTATGCAATGCAGCAACCATTTTTCCTGTCGATGTGGTGCCGATTTTTTCACCAAATTCTTCACCAATTGTTGCTCTAACAGCAGGAGCTGTTTGAACAATAACAATTTTCTTTTCTCTAAATGCTTCATCTAATTTATCAATTGATGAATGTTCCATTAATGCTCCAGTTGGGCAAACAAGTGTACACTGACCGCATTGCATACATGGAACTTGACTAAATGAACGATTTTGAGCAGGACCAACAATTGTTTTAAAT
Source organism: Parabacteroides goldsteinii (assembly GCA_963632335.1). Classification (GTDB taxonomy): domain Bacteria; phylum Bacillota_I; class Bacilli_A; order RFN20; family CAG-826; genus Onthovivens. The sequence goes on along the minus strand of CAVGUA010000068.1, from coordinate 8,297 downwards.
CCCCTATTTTCAAAACCTAAAATTGCGATTCCTTGAGCATCTTTACATGCTTCAATACATCTTCCACATAAAATACATTTACTGGTATCTCTAATTAAACCTGGAGCTAATGTATCTAAAGTAGTTGGAGTTTTAACTCCAATAAATTCTTCAGGTCTTGCTCCAACAATATGAGCAACTTCCAAAAGTTCACAATGTCCTTCTTTTGCACAACTCTTGCAATCAAAATAGTGATTTGAAAGTAATAATTCAACACTTGTTCTTCTTGCAACAATTGCTTCTGGATCATTTATTGATATATGCATTCCATCACTAATTGGATAAGCGCAAGATGGGACAAGTCCTCTTGCACCATCAACATGAACTAAACAAACACGACATGATGCTAAAGAACATTTTCCATTTTTCCAACTACATAAAGTTGGGATATTGTATCCACATTTTTTAGCAGCTTCTAAAATTGTTTGTCCAGCTTCAACTTCGTAAGGTCTATTTTCAATATAAATTGTAATTTTGTTAGCCATAACTTTTCTCCTTACTTTTTATAAACAGCACCAAATCTACAAACTGCCATACAAGTTCCGCACTTTACGCACTTTGATGTATCAATGACATATGGTTCTTTTCCAACGACACCACTAATACAACTTGTTGGACAATTTCTAGCACACATCGAACACTTTTTACATTTATTTGGATCAATATGGTATTGAATTAAGTGTTTACAAACACCATTTCTACATTTCTTATCAGTTACGTGTTCAACATAAACTTCATGGAATTTATCAAGAGTAGATAAAACTGGATTTGCAGCAGTTTGACCAAGTCCACAAAGAGCACCAGTTTTAATTACTGAAGCTAAGCTCTTTAAAGTTTCTAAATCTTCTAAAGTTCCATTTCCATCGGTAATACGGGTTAAAACTTCAAGTAATCTCTTAGTTCCAATTCTACATGGAGTACATTTTCCACACGATTCATCGCAAATAAATTCAAGATAGAACTTTGCAACGTCAACCATGCAATTATCTTCATCCATAACAATTGCGCCACCGCTACCCATCATTGATCCAGCTTTAATAAGTGAACCATAATCAATAGGAGTATCAAGTTCATTCTCGGTTAAACATCCGCCACTAGGACCGCCAGTTTGAATAGCTTGGAATTTCTTATCATGAGTAATTCCTCCGCCTATATCATAAATTAATGTTCTTAAAGTAGTTCCCATTGGAACTTCAACAAGACCAACATTTTTAACTTTTCCACCAAGTGCAAAAATCTTAGTACCTTTACTATCTTCATCGCCAATTTTTGCATACTCACTTGCTCCATGTCTAATAATCCATGCAACATTGGCTAATGTTTCAACATTATTAATAATTGTTGGTTTTCCCCATAATCCACTTACAGCAGGGAATGGTGGACGTGGACGAGGCATACCTCTTTTACCTTCAATTGAATTTAAAAGAGCAGTTTCTTCACCACAAACAAATGCACCAGCTCCAAGTCTAAGGTGACATCTAAAAGAGAATTTGCTTCCTAAAATATTGTCTCCAAGTAAACCAACTTCTTCAAGTTCGCTAATAGCTTTCTTTAATCTTTCAACTGCTACAGGATATTCAGCACGAACATAAAAATATCCATCACTAGCGCCAATTGCATAACCTGCAATCATCATACCTTCAATAACATTTACTGGATTTGCTTCTAAAATTGAACGATCCATAAATGCACCTGGATCACCTTCATCACCATTACAAACAACATATTTTTGTTCGCTTTGTGAATTCAAAGCGAACTGCCATTTTCTACCAGTTGGGAAACCAGCTCCGCCTCTGCCTCTAAGACCACTAGCAAGAATTTCATCAACTACTTCTTGTTGAGTCATGTGCAAAACTTTCTTTAAAGCTTCAAAACTATGATTACCAAAAGCTTCATCTAAATTTTCAGGATTAATTGTTCCTGAACCATGCAAAACAATTCTTTCTTGTTTTGCATAAAATGGGATATCATCTTGCTTTTGAATTCTTTCGTGAGTGTTTGGGTCTTCATATAATAATTCAGTAACAACTCTATGATTTATGATATCTTCATCAAAAATTCTTGCAACATCACTAACTTTAACTGCTCTATATAAGGTATCTTCTGGATAAATTTTAACAAAAGGACCTTGCGAACAAAAACCAAAGCAACCAACAATATTTGCTTCGACTTTATCTTCTAAATTATGATCTTTAATCATTTTTTGAAGTTCAGCTAAAATTTCTTTTGATTCACTACTTAAACATCCGGTTCCACCGCAAACAACAATATGTCGTTTGCCATCTTTACCATTAAATTTCTTTTCTAAGCAGTCAACACAACTGGCTATCTTTTTATCGAGTATAGCTTCACTTTTTATTAATTCTGCCATATGAGTTACTCCTTATTTCTATATTCTTGAATAACTGTTGCAACCTTATCAACAGTCATCTTTGGATAAACTTTACCATTAACTGATAAAGCTGGTGCTAATGCACATGCTCCAATACATCTAAGACCATCAACTGTAAATAAACCATCTTCAGTTGTTTCTCCTGGTTTTACATGCAATAATTCTTGGAATTTATCTTCTATATGTTGGCCACCTTTAACGTAACAAGCTGTACCAATACAAACTCCAATAACATATTTTCCTTTTGGATTTAAACTAAAGAAATTATAAAAAGTAACAACTCCATAAATTTCACTAACAGGAATCTTTGTTTCACTAGAAATAATTTCTTGAACTTCAAGCGGAATATATCCATATTCTTTTTGAACGTCACTTAAAATCAACATCAATGGTGAAGGTTCATCTTTATAGCGTTTGCAGATGCTCTTCACTAGATCAATTGCTTCTTTTCTTAAGACCATATTTCACACTCCTTAAACATCAAATATTATACAATTAAAAATACTGATATCAAAGCACAAATCGTTGTTTTTGGCTCTTTAAGCCTTGACAATAAATGCCTTTTTTGATATCAGTATTTTTTACTGAATAGTTAGTTAAATTTAACTATATTATTTGAGCATTAATCTATAAATATTTATAGCATCATTTTCATCAATTTGCTTAAAATTTCCAACTTTTGGTTGGTCAACAAATAGGTTTTTAGCAAGATAAGGAATATCTTCTTCTTTTGCTCCAAGTTCTTCAAAATTTGTTGGCATCTTTAAAACATCATGCAAGAAATCTTTATATTTTTTGATACCAGTAATTATGACTGATTCTTTGTTCTTGTCATCTTCTTCAACATGCATGATTCTAGTAGCAAAACAATAAAATAAATCAATGTCGACTTTGAAATTGTATTGCATCCATGCTGGAAAAACCGTAGCCAATCCTGCACCATGTGTTACATCATACTTAGCAGATAATTCATGTTCTAGTTTATGAGAACACCAATCTTGTACTCTATCGACACCAAAAATATTATTATGAGCTAATGTGCCTGCCCACATAATATTACTTCTTGCACCATAATCTTTAGGATCTTTGACAAGTCTAGGAACAGAATCAAAGATGATTGATTGAATAACGCCTTCAATCATTCTTTGAGAAACAAAACAATCTTTAGATTTAGAAAAATATCTTTCAAGCAAGTGTGAAATAATATCGGTTATTCCAGCAGAAGTTTGATAAAAAGGCAAAGAATAAGTAAGTTCAGGATTTAAAATTGCAAATTTAGGTCTTTCGCATTCTGAACTAAATCCACGTTTTAATCCTCTTGATTCAAATGAAATAACTGAGTTAGTTGATGATTCACTTCCAGCGGCTGCAATTGTTAAAATTACGCCGATTGGTAAACAATTTGGATATGGTTTTTGTTTTTCAAAGAGTTCGAAAAAATCACCTTCATAGTAATAACCAAGTCCAATAGCTTTTGCACTATCAATGACGCTTCCTCCACCAACTGCAAGTATAAAATCAACATTTTCTTTTCTGCATAATTCAATACCTTTATAGACGAGTTCATCTCTAGGATTTGGTTGAACTCCACCCAATTCAACATACTGAATATCTACTGATTTTATACTAGAAATAACTTTATCAATCAAACCTGATGATTTCGCATGATTTGATCCATAATGAATCAAGACCTTTTTAGCACCGTATTTTTTAAGATAATCTCCTACTTCACTTTCTGTATTTTTACCAAAAATATAACGAGTGCCGTTGTAATAGTTAAAATTTTCCATTGCCTATCTCCTTCTTTAATATATAAACATAAGCTTCTTCTAAAACTTCTTTATCACTATCAAAAGTTAACTTTTTTCTTGCTTTAGGATAATCAGCCCAAATAAAACCAACGACTTCATCATCATGATTATCTTTTGGTTTCTTTAGTTCATTTACTTTAGCAACGAAAAAGACAACATCTTTCATGATGCCTTCTTTTGGAGAATATGAAATCACCTTTCTAAAACCAGTATCAATTTCAGGTTTTAAAGAAGTTTCTTCAAAAATCTCGCGCTCAGCGGTTTCTTTTTCAGTTTCGTTTCCTTCGACATGGCCCTTAGTTAAACTAATATGACCTAAACCCATTTTAGATAATAAAAATACTAATCTATTATCTTTTAATGCATAAATTACTGCACCACAACTTTTTTCTTTTTCCATAATAACTAAATTATATATTGATGTTTTAAAAATTCCATCTTGTCAAAAAATATTTTTAATGCATAATTAGTGCATTCAAAGGAGGAAGGCAGAAATGAAAAGATTTATTAATAATATGTTTTGTACTTCCTCGTACTATTATTGCAGCTATAGATAAAAATTAACTTTTTTATTTTGGTTGCGCTTAAGTAAAGGAGTTAATTGTATGTCCTTGCTTAAGTAATAATATGTACTCATAAATGAATTTGTTATGACCTAAGCTTGGAAAATGGCTTAGGTTTTTATTTTTATCGAAAGGAATTAAATGTTATGAAAAAAAGATTATTAGTTATTGGTGCATTAGCATTTCTTGGATTCAACACTTCTGCTTGTGAATCTTCTAATGTTAAAAATGTAGGAATTCTTCAAATTGCTACACATGAGGCTCTTGATTTAGCAAGAGAAGGATTTATTGAATCATTAAGTGAAAATGGTTTTAAAGAAGGAGAAAACATTAAATTTACTATTCAAAATCCAGAAGGCGATTCTTCAAAACAAGTTTCAGCAGCAAAATCACTTGTTTTAAATAGTGATTTGGTATTTGGAATTTCAACAGGTTCTGCTCAAGCTTTAAAAAATTCAGCCATGGATTTAGAAAAAGATATTCCGGTATTATTTAGTGCAGTTACTGATCCAAAAGATGCAAATCTTGTTCCATCAAGTGAATATCAAAATATTACAGGTACAAGTGATGAAGGCGATACAGAAGTAAATGTTAAATTATTCACACATTTTTCATTCATTGATAAAGTTGCATGTATGTATAACACTGCTGAATCTAATTCACAAATTCAAAAAGAAGAATGTAAGACTGCATGCTCAAAATTTAACTTACAATATGAAGATGCGGGAATTACAAGTGCTACACAAATTGCATCATCTTTTAAAGGTTTAGTTGCAAAAGGCGTAAAAGGTGTTTTTATTCCTACCGATAATATGATTGCTGAAAACATTTCTTTATTAAAAGAAATCGCTATAGAAAGTAAAGTAGTTCTAGTTTGCGCTGATACTACCGTTGTCGATAATGGCGGAAGTTTAGGATATGGAGTTGATTATAAAGAACTTGGTAAACAAACAGGTGTCATGGCTGCAAAAATACTTAATGGTTCAAAGAAAGCTCAAGATATACCATTTGAAAAAACTGATAAATTTTCTTTAAAAATAAATGATGAATTCTTTAAATCAGCAGGAATTGAAGTTCCTAGCGATTTAAATGATTAGAAATGAGTTTAATTATGAATTGGCAAGCAGTTGGTTATTACATATTAACAGATGTACCTATTCAAGCATTAATATGGGCATTATTTGCTCTAGGCGTTTTTGTAACATATCGTATTTTAGATGTAGCTGATTTAGCCGTAGAAGGAGTTTTCCCTTTAGCAGCCATAACTTCAATTTTCTTTATTAACCTTGGTGTAGATCCACTTATTTCATTATTGATTTCGGTTTTTGCGGGAATAGTTGTAGGTTTTATCAATGGTGCACTCCATATTTATTTAAAGATTCCATCATTATTAAGTGGAATTATTGTAATGATTGCGCTTTATACAGTTAACGTCGTTATTAGCAAAGGAAACATTTCAATTGATTCAGGAAGACAAACAATATTTTCAATTTTAAATCAATTAGTTGGGAATAGAATCTTAAGTCAATTTATAATTTTAGCTTTTATAGTTGCTATTATTTTCTGCACCGTTTATTGGTTTTTTGGAACTGAATATGGTTTATCGCTTAGAGCATCAGGTAAAAATAAAACAATGAGTAAAGCAAATGGAATTAATACTCATTCTAGATATATTGTTGGAATGATTATTGCTACTGCTTTTATTGCTTTAGCAGGTGGACTTTGGGGGCAAGTTACAAAAGCCACTGCTACTGATAGTGGTAAAGGAACTATCGTTATTGGTTTAGCAATTGTTTTCTTAGGAGAAATAATTTTTGGAAGAAAACTTACTTTTAAGAAAAGTTTGATTTCAATTATCATCGGTAGTTTTATTTATTGGTTAATTATGGACTTTATCTATTCAATTCCAGGATTCAACACAAATTACACATTCTTAATTCAAGCAATAATTATTACTCTTGTAGTTGCAGCTCCTAGAATTAAAAAATTATTTTCTAAACTTAAAAAGAAAGAACCAATGATTGAAAGTGAGGAAGTAAAATTATGATCGAACTTAAACATGTATATAAAGATTTTAAAACAACGAGCACTTCTCACCCAGTAAAACACGTTTTAAAAGATATTAATCTAAAAATAAATGATGGTGATTTTATAACAATTATTGGATCAAATGGATCAGGGAAATCAACTTTATTAAATACTATTGCAGGTTACTTTAAACCAACAAGCGGAGAAATTTATTTTGATAATCTTAATGTAACTAATTTAAATGAAAATAAGCGTGCAAAATACGTTGGTAGAGTGTTTCAAGACCCTACTCTTGGAACAATTGGTGATATTTCAATTGAAGAAAATCTTGCTCTTGCTAGAAATAGAGGCAAAAAAAGAGGTCTTTCATGGGCATTAAAGAAAGATTATTTAGAAGAATATAAAAAGATTCTTGAACCATTAAATTTAGGAATTGAAAATAATATGCATGAACCAGTTTCATCTTTATCAGGTGGTCAAAGACAAGCTTTAACTTTAATTATGGCATCACTAGAAAAACCATCAATATTATTACTTGATGAACATACTGCTGCTTTAGATCCAAAAACATCTAAAACTATTATGAATTTAACAACTAAAATTGTTGAAGAAAATCATTTAACAACTTTAATGATTACTCATAATATGAAAGATGCCCTTAAATATGGCAATCGTTTAATTATGATTAGTGATGGAAAAATCATTTTTGATGCTACAAGAGAATCAAATAAAGGTTTAACTGTTGAAGATTTATATGCAAAATTTGAAGATGCTGAGGCTTAATTTTTGTTTAGCTTTTTCTAAATATAGGATGCAATTTCCTCTTATTTCAAAATTTTAATGTACTTTGGTGGTAATTTATCGCATAACCAAACTTTATCATTTCCAATATAAAAGATAATTCCATCATTTAAAGCTGATTTAGCATCAATTTCTAAAATTACTGGATTATTATCCCTTCTTTTACCAACAAGAATAGCAGTTTCAATATCAATTGAAAGATGAACATATTGTCTATTCATAGAAAGTAATCCTTCTTTTAATATTGAATCTAAAAATCTATGAGCTGTTCCATGATAGAGCACATTTGGTGGTATCGCTTTAGTCTTTATAATTTTCGCAGGAATTGTATGACCATATAACGCTCTAATTTTATCATCAACTATTTCAAATCTTGTTTTATCTGAATGAGTGATTATATATTCAAGATCCTCTTTTGTTATACTTTTTTCATATTTATTTGATGAATTTAAAAAATTAAGTAAATCTGAAATTAAAACAAAACCATTTTCATCTAATTCTAGATTAAATTTTGATGGTTTATGTCTTAAAGCATAAGATATTTCTTTTGATAATTTTATATAATCCATTTTATTTTACCCCTTTAAATTTTTTAGTTACTTTTATTTTAATTTCTTTATAATAAAATACAATTTTGTAAGGTAAGAATTGATGGTCTAAACT
>CAVGUA010000067.1:0-5035 GCA_963632335.1 Parabacteroides goldsteinii | reverse complement strand
GAATATACCGAGGATGAAATAAATGAGATTCTATCGGCATATAAAAAGAAAAAGAAATACTATCGCTTACATGATGATATTTTAATTTTGGATGAAGGAAATGGGACAGATATGCTTTCAATCATGAATGATTTTGATATTAATCAAGAAAAAATTCCTGTTTATCAAGCTTTAAAATTAAAAGCTAGACAAGACGTAACTTTATCTAATGAAATAAAAGATTTATTCAATAAAATTCAAAATTATGATAATCAAGAAATATCTTTAAATAAAGACATGATGAAAACATTAAGACCATACCAAGTTAAGGGTGTACAATGGTTAACAACTTTAAAAGAAAACCATCTTTCTGGTATTTTAGCTGATGACATGGGCTTAGGTAAAAGTCTTGAAATTATCGCTTTTTTAAGTCAATACAATGATGATAAACCAAATCTTATTGTTTGCCCTAAATCATTAACCTACAACTGGGAAAATGAATTTAATCAATGGAATCCAAAAGCTAAAGTTGTTGTACTTTCAACTAGTAAAGAGGATAGACATAATAAATTGCTTCAAATGGATAAAACTAACATTACGTACATCATTTCCTATGATTCGCTTCGTATTGATTTAGAACTTTTCAAAGATAAAAAATTTGGTTTTGTAATTTTAGATGAAGGACAATATATTGCTAATGCACTTGCTCAAAAATCACGAGCAGTTAAAACATTAAATGCTGATTATAAATTTGCTCTTACTGGTACACCAATACAAAATTCATTAATGGATTTATGGTCAATTTTTGATTTCCTTATGCCTGGTTATCTTAAGAGTTTCAACGATTTTAAGAAAATTTATGGAAAATTTGATTTAGATGAAGCAGAAAGAAAACACTTAGAAAATATTATTTCGCCATTCCTTTTAAAAAGAAAAAAAGATGATGTTTTAACTGAATTACCAGGAAAAATAATAATGACTCAAAGTCTTGTAATGGATGAAGAAGAGCAAAAACTTTATGATGCTTATCTTTCTAAAGCAAGAAATGCAATGGCTATGAAACAAAAAAATGGTAAAAACGGTGGCATTGAAGTATTATCTGCTTTAACTAGATTAAGACAATTATGTGTCGATCCATCAACTTTTTTAGAATATGAAGATATTTCTTCGAAACTTGATTACACAATGTCATTAATTAAAGAAGCAATTAGTAAAGATCATAAGTTATTACTATTTTCTTCATTTACTTCTGTTTTAGATCATTTAGGAAAACTGCTCGATAAAGAAAATATAACTTATGAAACCATTCAAGGTAATACATCGGCAACCAAAAGAATTAAGTTAGCCAATGAGTTTAATACAAAAGATGATATTAAAGTAATGTTAGTTTCCTTAAAAGCAGGTGGAACTGGTTTAAATCTTATTGGCGCTGACATTGTAATCCATCTTGATCCATGGTGGAATGTTGCAGCTGAGGAACAAGCAAGTGATAGAGCGCACAGAATTGGTCAAACAAAAAAAGTTATCATCTACAAACTTGTTATGAAAAATACTATTGAAGAAAAAGTTTTAACATTACAAGGTAAGAAAAAAGATCTTTCTGATATTTTTGATAACATCAACTCTAGAACAGGTTTAACCGATGATGATATCAATTATTTATTGAATTAATTACAATAAAATAATTAAACACAAGTTTTTATTTCATAATCACTAATGATTTAATATGCTTGTATTCAATATTTTTTCATTAGTGATTACTAAAAAATTCAATTTTAAAGGCTATTTTACAAAATTTGAAAATAGCCATTTTTTATTTATTTATAACTTATACTCGATGAAGAACCAACAAATGTTTTACTTGTATCCCAATCTTGATTATTTAATTTAATTGTTACTGAAGCACCATTAGATCCTGTTTTGCCCCATTGATTTGTAGATTCTGCAATCATCAAATAATCTGTAGATGATACTTGAGTAAATGTGTTATTGCTTAATGTGACAACAGCCGTGATATTTGTTAAATAAAACATTGGAACATCACTATTGGTTACTTTAAGCGTACAATCACTGGCTGTAAAGTAATCAGTTCCTTCCGAACTATCTCCAGAGAAAGATTGATAAATGAAAATTCCACCAGCATCAATTGTGTGCGTAGATGAATTAATATCGCTAATACCTGTTCTATTTCCATCACCAGTACAACTAAATGAGCAGCTTGTCAAACTTGCACTTGATCCACCTTCAACAACAAGCATTTGAGCTTTATTTGCAGTTCCTGTTGAGTTTGAAACATTAATTGTACCTGTTGAATAAACAAGAGGCGAACCATTTGAATTTGTTTCAAGAGTCATATTTGAAGCATTAATTGTACCTCCACCTCTATCAGTTGCAAGACTTGCGCATGATGCACCTTGAGTAGAAATATCGACTGAATCGGCGGTAATTGAACCGCTATAAGTTGCATGTAGACCACGCGAACCAGCAGATGCTGTCGTTTTAATCGTTGAATTTGAAATATTAATAGTTCCACTATTTGTTGCTACAACTGCATTTGATCCATTTGCAGCAGTTTCAATATTTGCAAATTCAATTGTTGCACTTGAAGAAGATCCTGAAACTACAATTCCTGAATTTATTCCATAAAAATTATAATCATCGCCTACTTGACCATTCGAAGCAGCACTTCCTGATTTATAAATATCAACATAACTTGAACTTGTTCCTGTAATATTTAGCTTCCCACCATTAATAACTAAAAATACAACCTCATCAGAAGAACTCGAAGCACAAGCATAATTCCCAGATGTAATATTAACAGTAACACCATCAATTAAATACGCTGCTGAAATTGTTTTTGTTGTAGTTTGATGTCCATATTGAAATGAAACTGTTGAACTGCCGCTAACAATTTCATTTCCGGATGTATCGTAAATTTTATCACTTGAAGTATTATCAATATTACCAGAACCACCACTATTAGATGATCCTCCGCATGAAACTATACCAAAAATACTAACTAAACTTAAAAATACAAATAAATTCTTTTTCATTATCCAAATATCCTTTCAACTAATATTTTTGATTTAGATAACCATAACCAAAAAGTTAAATAGTTGCGACACAAAATAGTCATTTAAATCGCTTTAAATATATCACAAGCAATTAAATTTGTTTATTTTAATTTAAGAAAATGATTATAAGATGTTTGTGTCGTTTCCCACATTTCCTCCCGATTTTAGAATTAGAGCCGTCCGCATTTTACTACGAACGGCTCGTTGTTATTAGCCATCTTATTTCTTTTTGGTAATATGCTTTTTACGCGCAATAAAATGTGTTAATGATGTCGCAATAATTTCTTTTTGCTATTACCCCCACTTTTTATTTAATCTAACAAATCGGATAACCGATTGATTTTGCGGTCTGCAAGCGAAGATTTTGTTGCATCCGAAATTGCGATTGCATAAAAACCTCCTGCTTTTGCGGCTTCTATCCCGCTCACGGCATCCTCTACGACAGCGCAATCGCAAGGCTTTTCTCCAAGTTTTTCCGCCGCTTTCAAAAAGACTTCGGGATCAGGTTTAGATTTAATTATATCGTTACCGTCTGCAATCGCATCGAATATATCTATAATACCAAGTTTGCTTAATATAAGTTTTGTGTTTTTACTTGACGAACCGATCGCAATTTTAACGCCGCATCCTTTCAATTTGACAAGCGTGTCCAAAACGTTTTTTGACAAATCTTTCAACGACATATCTTCGAGCATTTCACGGTAAAAATTATTTTTGTTTTCGCAAATTCTTTGTTTTTCTTCATCCGATATTTGTCCGTCGTATTTTTCAAGTATGATATTCAGACTGTCCATTCGGCTAACGCCGCGCAATCTGTTATTAACTTCCTCGTTAAATTCCACGCCTAAATAAGCCACCGCTTTCTTCCATGCCCAATAATGATATTTGTCAGTTGTGCATATAACACCGTCTAAATCAAAAATAACGCTCTTAAAGTTAATCATTTTTTATCCTCTTTTCGTTATATATTAGGCTTGTGCCTTTGTATTCCACTCTTTTGCCCTTTCCCGCAAAAGTGGTAACGTCCTCTCCAACGAGTTCTCCGTATATGATTTTATTTAGACATTCAAGTCTGATTTTAAGAAGTTCAGGCGTGGCTTCATTCGGTTCATGTCCAGACAGAATTTTTTGTATCTCTAATTTTCGGGAAATAAAATTCAATAGCGAATTTCTGTATCGAACAAGCGAAGTACTATAATCAAGATAAACCCAAGTATCTTTCAAGCTGATTGCATCTCCAACAAACAGCCAATGCGTCAAGCTGTCGTAAAATACCACGCTCCCTCTCGTATGCCCTTCGAGTTTATAAGTAGTTATTTGTCTGCCACCCAAATCGAAAACTTGTCCTTCATTTAAAGGCTCAATGTTTTCCGACATATCCAAAAGATTGTCAATGTAAATTTTTGCTTCGTTGCCAAATATTTTTTCAATGTCGTCCATGCGGTAACGACGAGTAACCATTTTGTAATACAAAGTTTTATCGTCAAAATGTAGAAACACTTTATCGAACTCCACATTACCGCCTGCGTGGTCTGGATGCCCGTGCGTGTTTACTACAATTAATGGTAAAGAACAAAACTTGTCTATACAGGCTTTCAAAGAGCCTATGCCCATACCCGTGTCTATAACCATAGCGCAAGTTTTGCCTTCCACCACATAAATCTTCTCCCCCATCGGGGCGGTAACGACGGTAACGCCGTTACCATAGAAGAAATAATGAAAATCAATACTTTTATTCATAGTATGTTAAATTGCAAACGGCAATAATGTTACAAGCCAGGAGAAGAATAAAACAAGTATAAAAGCTGGCGTTAAATTCAGCACTCTTACCTTTTTCAATCCGACTTGACTTGCAAGCATATTATATCCGATTACAAGCGTCAAAACGCCGCCTACCGATTTAAAGTTTGCAATAGCTTCAGGGGTAAGAATAGGCGAAATCAGCGTTGCAAGGAAAAAGCAAATCAAGAATATTATGGCTT
>CAVGUA010000066.1:3648-20361 GCA_963632335.1 Parabacteroides goldsteinii | reverse complement strand
CAATAAATCTTTAGATTGTCTAAATATTAAATCTTGTCTTTATTTACCTTATAAAAAACATCAACCATTCTGTCAAGATTCATTCCATTTACTTGATTAATTCTTTGAGTTGAAATCATTTTAAGTTCAGGACGTTTTTTGCTTGCAATTTTAAATATTGCTTTAATAAGTGATTTTTTAATACCTTTATATCGTTCAATATCAAACCCACCTGGAATTAAATATAATCTTATGTGATATAATTCCAAACCATTTGCCATCACAACATTTTCTTTCTTTTCACTTGTGGCAGGCTCGATTCCTACCGCAAAAACAAATATGTTTTTACCTTCCATTTTATCATAATGCTTTAAAAATTTATTTAAACCAACTATGACATTGTTACGTAGTGGTCCCATAAAAATGATATTATCAGCTGTTTTAATATCTTTGTTTCTTATTTTCCTAATGTCGTAAACTTCTTCGCATTCTATTCTTGGCGTAAGAAGATCAACATATTCTTTTGTAAATCCTGTATTTGATTTGTAATAAATAATTGTTTTCATAGATAGAATTATAGCACACAAAAGCAAGAATAAAATCTTATTGACAGTTGAATGGTTGCTCAACTATAATAGGTCGCGAGGAAAACATTATGAGTAAATTAGAAGAAACTAAATTTAATGAAATTTCTGCAGAAACATATCTAAATATGGCAACCTTTTTAAAAGTTTTTGGTGATGAAACTCGTCTTAAAATTTTATTTTTGTTAAATGATGCAGAATATACTGTAACTGATTTATGCAAGGTTTTAATTATGTCTAAATCAGCAATTTCACATCAATTAAAAACATTAAAAGATAATCGAATAGTTAAAATCAGAAAAAATGGAAAAAATGTATTTTTTTCTTTAAATGATGAACACGTTTCTCAAATTTTAGAAACAACAAAATCCCATATTATGGAGGAGTAATCATATGAAATTCATAAAAGAACACTTATTTTTAATTCGTTTTATTACCGCATTAATGTTATTAATTGCGTCTATAATTATAAAATATTTAGCGCCTAATTATATCTTATATGTTGCTCTTCCATTAACTATATTAGGCTACATCATAATTGCTTATGATTTAGTCGTTGAAATGTTTGAAGGTTTTAAAGAAAAAGAAATTTTTAGCGAAGAAACCTTAACAATTATTGCTTCAATAGCCGCAATTGCAATTGGAATTATTAATGGCGAAGGTGAATTTGTTGATGGTTTGGCAGTTGTATTATTTTTTCAACTTGGTGAACATTTTGAAGATTATGCTTTAGATAATTCAAGAAAATCAATTGAATCATTAATGGAATTAAGACCTGATTATGTAAGACTTCTTATTGATGGTAAAGAAGAAACTGTAGATCTATCAAAAGCAAAAATTGGTGATTTATTCATTGTAAAACCAGGAGAAATTGTTCCTCTTGATGGCGAAATTGTCGAAGGAAAAACAATGATTAATACATCTTCAATCACGGGTGAATCATTACCAAGATCGGCTTCAAAAGCAGATAAAATATTATCTGGGGTTGTAAACATTGAATCACCAATCACTATTAAAGCTACTAAGACATATGGCGATTCCACTGTTGCTAAAATTCTCGATATGGTTGAAAACGCCACTAGTAAGAAAACTAAAAGTGAAAAATTTATCACAAAATTTGCAAAAATATATACTCCTATAGTAATTTCATTAGCATTTTTAGTCGCTATAATTCCACCTATTTTCTTTGGAATTAAAGATGGAAACTGGGCAACTTGGTCTGATTGGATCTATAGAGGCGCATCAATGCTCGTTATTTCTTGCCCATGCGCCATCGTTATTTCAATTCCAATGTCTTATGTTGTTTCAATCGGTACCGCTAGTAAAAATAAAATCTTAATTAAAGGTTCTACTTACTTAGAATTAATAGCAAAATCAAATTCAATTTATCTCGATAAAACAGGAACTATTACTGAAGGACAATTTAAAATTGATAAAATTGAAACTGTAGATAACACAAATAAAGAGGATTTGTTAGAATTAGCAATTGCTGCAGAAGCTTATTCAAACCATCCAATTGCTAAAGCAATTACAACAAATACTAATCTTAATTCATATAAAAAAGATATCAAAAATTATCAACAAATTGATGGTAAAGGTGTTATTTGCCTATATAAAGATAAAAAATTAGTTGTTGGCAATGCAAAATTATTTGAAATAGAAAATTTAGAATATAAAAGTTCTAATGAAGTAGGAACAATAATTTACGTATCTTATGATAAAAAATATTTAGGAAATCTTGTTATAAGAGATACCATTAAACCAAACACTATTGAAGCAATTCAATTATTCAAAAAACATGGAATTACAAATATAACTATGTTAACCGGTGATAATAAAGAAATTGCAAAAGATATTGCTAATAAAGTTGGCATTTCAAATTACCAAGCAGAACTACTTCCGATTGATAAAACAAAAGTCTTAGAGGATGCAAAAAATAATGGAGAAATTACAATGTTTGTTGGTGATGGCGTGAATGATGCTCCTTCTCTTGTATTAAGTGATATTGGTATATCAATGGGATCAATTGGATCTGATTCAGCAATAGAAGCAAGCGATATTGTCATAATGGATGATGATTTAAAACGTATTTCATTCTTGAAATCACTTGCTAAGTTAAATAAATTCGTTGTTTATTGGAATTTAATATTTGCAATTGCTATCAAAATTGCAACACTCATACTTAATATGTTAGGTGTCCTTGGGCAATGGGCAATTGCTGCAGCAATATTTGCAGATGTTGGTGTAACAATTATTTGTTGCATAAATAGTTTGCTAATATCTTTAAAGAAAAAATAAATGAAAAAAACTTGGTTATTCCAAACTTTTTTCATTTATAAACATTATTTAATCAAACTTGCTAAACCACCACGAGAAGTTTCTTTATAATCAGGATTTAATGAAACTCCTGTAACCCTCATAGCTTCCACAACTTTATCAAAACTTACTCTATTTTTTCTAATTGGCGCAATATTTTTTGCATATAAATAACTTTCATAAGCCCTCATAGCTCCAATTCCATTTCGTTCAATGCATGGAATTTGCACATATCCTAAAACGGGATCACATGTTAAGCCTAAAAAATGCTCTAAAGCAACTTCTGCGCCATATTGAATTTGTTCAGTAGATAATAAGTTTACATAACATAATGCAGCGGTTGCCATTGCAGTTGCAACTCCAACTTCAGCTTGGCACCCAAGAACAGCACCAGAAATTGAAGCATTTTCTTTACAGATATTGCCAAATAAACCCGCTACTTTTAGCCCATCAATCAAAGTTTTCTTATCTATATGTTTGTAATTATATTCATAATATAAAACAGCAGGCAAAATGCCACAAGATCCACAAGTAGGAGCTGTAACAACCATATCTCCACAAGCATTTCCTTCTAAACAAGCATAAGCAAAAGATGATATTAGCATTAATTCAGATTCGCCTTTTTGTTGATTTAGGGCATTTTCATATATCTTTTTTGCAACTCTACTTAAACCCAAAGGTCCAGGAATAGCACCCTCTTTATTTAAATTTATTTCAACTTCGCTAAACATATTTTCAAGAACTGAACTTAAATATTCATCAATTGAAGAACCTTCATTTTGATTAACATAGTCCACTAATGATATTTTCATATGTGAAATATAATCGTATATATCGTTAAAATGATTTAATTTATAAACTTCATTTTTATGTATATCTTTTAAATCCTTAACGATTTCGCCTCCGCCAATAGAATAATAAGTTTGATTTTTAATTTCTTTTCCATTTGAAAAAGCTTTAAAAACCATTGTATTTGGGTGTTCCAAATCTTTCTTAATTAAATCAAAATAAACTTCAGCGTTGATTCCTTTTAATGTTTTGATAATAACGTTATCAGTAAAATGACCTTTACCAGTTAAGGCTAAAGATCCATATAAAGTAACAACAATTTTATCAACATTTTTAATGTCCTTTATAAAATCTAAAGCTGCTCTACTTGGTCCAATAGTATGAGATGATGATGGTCCTGGGCCAACTATAAATAATTTTTTAATTGAATCCATATTATTCTCCTGAGATTCCCTTCAAAAGTTCTGATAAATCTATTCCAAGACCTTTGCTAATTTTATTTAAAACTTTAAGCGTTGGATTTCTATTGCCTCTTTCTAAATCAGATAAATAATTTGAGTTTATATTGCTTCTAAAAGCTAATTCTTCAATCGATATTTTTTGTTTGTTTCTTAAATAACGAACTCTTGCTCCAAATTGTTGATTAACATCTAAAATAACACTAATCTTCATGTCTGTATCCTTTCGCCATTTCTTTAATTTTTATAAATAAATGATTAACATTTGATTTTGATACTGGTTTATTTATTTTTTCCGACAATAATTCAGCCAATTCATTAAAAGTTGCTTCTTTATTTTGAAGTCTTAAATAACAAAGCTCTCTTAATTTTTCATTTCCAATATTTTTTATTCCAAGAGATTTATCTATTTGCATAATGTCTTTAATTTGCTGCTCTGAAATTGTAATTGTTTTTTTAAAATTGTATTGATCCATATTCATCAATCTATTTAACGAATTAGCATTATCGCGATCTATTCTTACACTTTCAAATTCTAAACATGAATTATTAGCTTCTAGATATGCTAAAAAATTAGAAATTTGATCGGATCTTTTTAAATAAACTACATAATTATTTCTTCTTTTAATAATCTTGAAATTAAATTCTAAATCTTTAATTTTTCTAATTAATTTTAATATCGCTTCGCTAAATGCTTCATCATTTGTATACATTTCAAGATGGTAATTAGAACTTATTGGACTGCTACATGTTCCGTTATTTAAGAATAATCCTTCTAAATACCCTTTAATTTTTATATCTTTATCGGTCAAATTATATGGAATTTTGCTATCTAAATAATCAATTTCTAAAGACTCCAAAATTTCATCAACACTACTATTAATATTAATTATATATTGTGTCGTTTTTTTAAATTGCATCATTATCCTATACGAAAATGAAACATTAGCCTCAGGAAAAATTTGCTTAATTAGGCTATAAATATATTTAGCGACTTTATTATTTTCTGTTTTTAATAATAATTTTGTTTCTCCACCTGAAATATTTAAGCTGCCACTACTTCTTATAAAAGCACTCAAAATAGATTTTGCTTTTATATCATCGGTAGGGAGTTCAATTAATTCTTCTTTTATTTTTTGAGTAAAACTTATTTCTGTGGACATACAAATATTATACACTTCTAAGTGTAATTATTTTTTATTATTTAAGTATCTAATTGCGCTTGTTGCAGCGATTGCTCCATCGCTTGAAGCTGTCACAATTTGTTTCAATGATTTTTTAACAATATCGCCTGCTGCATAAACACCTTCAATATTAGTCTCACAATTAGAATTTGCATTCAAATATCCGTTATTCATATCTAAATTTAGCGAATTTAAAAAGTAAGATGATGGAATTTCACCTATGAATGGGAAAACACCTGATACATTGAGCGAAACTTCATTCTTGGTTTTACTATTTTCAAGTATGACACCAGTCAAACCAAAATCATCACCAATATACTCTTTTATTGAAAAACCATATAGGAAGTCCACTCTTTTTGATTTTTTAAGGGTTTCAAGATCATTATCATCATCATCTAAATTATTATCGTTAACAAGATATAATTTATTAACTAATTTTTCTAAATATAAGGCTTCTTTATAGCCTTTACTTTCATTTGCAAAAACTAAAACATCTTTATTTCGATAGAAAAAACCATCACATACTGCGCAGTAAGATATGCCTCTTCCTAAAAAATCTTTTTCACCCTTAATGCCAGCTTTTTTATTTGTTGAACCAGTTGCAATAATCAAAACCTTAACTAAATAAACATCATTTGCTGTAACAACTTTAAATAAATCATCCTCTTTTGTAATTCCTTGAATATTATCTATAGTAACTTCAATATTTCTTGTCTTAAGTTGATCTTGATACTTCATTATTAATTCAGGACCACTAATCATTGTAAATCCAGGATAATTTTCTATATCAGTGATTGTATTTAGCTTTCCACCTACCATTTCTTTTTCAAGCAAAACAAAACTATATTTACTTCTTGATAAGTAAATTGCTGCACTAATCCCTGCAGGGCCAGCACCTATAATCAAAATATCTTTATTAACTATCATACTTTTTAATTTCCTTATATAAATCATTATAATTTGAACAAAATGCTAAAGGAAATATTTTGCTTTCGTAAGGTCTCTTTTTCATTGTCATCATTATAGTTTTAACACCTGCATTCACCCCGCAATAATAATCAAATTCAGTGTCGCCAACACTAATGGCTTCTATATTTTTAATGCACAACTTATTTAAAATTTTTTGTAAACCTTCTGGGTTAGGTTTTAATGTTTTTACATCGTCAGCAGTTATTATTTCATCGAATAAACCAATGTCAATTCCGGCCAATTCAAGAGTATATCGACTCATTTTCGAATCCTTATTTGTTAAAATTGCTAATCTATACCCTTCATTCTTCAATTTATTTAATGTTTCGACAACATTTGAAAATGTTCTAATGTTATCTTTATATAAACCTGGTGTAATGCGATTATATTCATTAAAAATAAATTCTTGATCCATTTCAGGAAAAACTCTTTTAATTGAATCTCTAAGTGGAGGTCCACTAAAAGTTCTTATAATATCATCATCTAAAAAATAATCACTTGGTTTATATAATCTAATAAGTTCTTTCCAAGTCGCTAAAATTACCTCATCAGTATCTACTAATGTTCCATCTACATCAAAAACAATCAACTTCAACATATTTATTCTTCTTTAACTTTCAAAATTAGTTTGCCATGGTCTCGATAATATTGCCAAATTGCAAAAACTATAATTATTAAAAGACCAATGCCCATCATCCCAAACGCACTATAAAAGCTCCATTGGTTATTGTTGCCCATGTTATAACCGCTAAATCTTTTTGGTTCTAAAATGGCTCTAGTTGCGCCATACCAAATAAAATACCAACCTAAACATGCCCCATCGCAACCTAGGAAATAGAAAACATAGTTATACCATTTTTTATTATTTCCATCTTTTGGTAATTCTAATTTTTTAAAATCAATTCTAATTCCATGTTCAATTGCAAAGAAACCTATTGTATTTGTAACGCCTTCTATTAAGAATAAAGGAACATAAATTTTTCCACTATTAATCAATGAAAGTGCAGCCGTGACATTATATGCTTTTCCATTACTATCAGAGCTTGAAAAATGCATATTATTTTTAATAAATACTGGCAACCAATTCCATGAAGATTGATCAACTAAATTGCCATGAACTTCGTTATTAAAGAAATTTCCCCATCTTCCAATACATTGAGCAAAAAGCATAGATGCAACACAAATATCAACAACAGTTAAATAATTCATCTTTGTATATGGAGATTTTTTCATTTTATATTTAAGAACTAAAAGATATGCGACACCACAAATAACGCCTAAAGATGCCCCCATGATAGCAAGTCCGCCTTCATTAATAGCAAAAATTTTAAGTGGATTTTTATTAAATCCATCTCTTTCCCAATTACCAATTACATACCAGAGTCTACAACCTATAATTCCAGTTGGGAAGCCTATTAAAAATACATTTGTTAATAAACCTTTTTCGCCATATAAGATCTTTGTTTTATATGAATCGATGAGAAACACTGTAATTCCTCCACCTAAAATACAAAAAGCATAAATTGCGACATTAAATCCCCAACTATCAGTTGAAGGAATCGGACTCCAATTATATCCAAGACCAACAGTTACAAGTCTAACACCACTGCTTCCAATATAAATTCTATTTGCTAAAGGATATCTTAAATATGGAGCATTCCCTTCAACAAAAATAACAAGAAAAATGGCACATAAAATACTAGAACCAATTAAAGTCCAAAATAATTTTTTCTTTTCTTTTGGTTCTTTTAAATTAAAATAAAAATATTGGATAAACAAAACTACAACAGCAAATATGCATAAAGAAAGCAGAACAGCTCCACCATAAATCATAAATGAATGTAATAAATCCACATGTGATTCAAGGGTGTTTTCAATATAATCTATATTCCCTGGATTAGTATAAAATTGAACACTAAATAAAATCATTGAAGCAAGTAAACAAATATAAGAAAAAATATAAAAAATCTTTTTTTCTTTAAAAACGACTTTCTCAAAATTCTTTTCTTTTACGTATTTATAAATTGGTAAATAAAATAAAACAATAGCTGTTGCTAATAAAATTAAGGCAAATGCTAATGTAATTGAATGTACTGTTGTATCTACTTTATTCATTTTAACTTATCCTTTCTTTTTTGATCTTCTTCTAATATCTTTACTAAATACTGCCCTGTATAACTACTAGGATTTTTAGCTACTTCTTCTGGAGTACCAGTTGCAACGATTTGACCACCTTTATCTCCGCCTTCAGGACCAATATCAATAATATAATCAGCCATTTTAATAACATCCAAATTGTGTTCAATGCAAATTATTGTATCCCCACCATTTACAATTCTTTCAAATATTTTTAATAGTTTAGCAACATCATCAACATGTAAACCTGTTGTTGGTTCATCAAGAATATAAACAGTTTTTCCAGTTGGTTGTTTTTGTAAATAATAAGCAAGTTTAATTCTTTGAGCTTCTCCACCAGAAATTGTAGTAGATTGTTGACCAACTTTCATATAACCAAGACCTACATCACATAACATCTTGAGTTTCCTTGCAAGTTTATGATAATTTTTGAAAAATTCATGAGCTTCTTCAATTGTCATATCCAAAATATCAGCTATTGTTTTTCCTTTAAATGTGCATTGAAGAGTTTCATCATTATATCTTTTACCACCACATTCATCACAAGTGACATAAACATCAGGCATAAAATTCATTGAAATTCTAACTACACCATCTCCATAGCAATGCTCGCACCTTCCTCCAGGAATATTAAAGCTAAATCTAGATTTTGTGAATCCTCGCGCTTTAGCTTCTATTGTAGAAGCAAAAATTTCTCTTATATCATCAAAAGCTTTTACATAAGTAGCAGGATTCGAACGTGGAGTTCTTCCGATTGGTTCTTGAGAAATATTGATTACTTGGTCAATATTTTCAAGACCAGTTATTTTAGTATAAATACCAGTTTCAATAGATTTTCCAAATAATTCTTTGTTTACTGCAGTTAACAAAGTTTCATTAACCAAAGATGATTTACCGCTACCAGAAACTCCAGTAACACAAACAAAACATCCTAAAGGAAACTTAGCAGTAATATTTTTCAAATTATTCGTTTTACAACCGCTTATTGTTAAAAATTTCCCATTACCTTTATATCTTTCAAAAGGAACAGAAATATATTTTTTTCCACTTAAATATTGTCCGGTTATCGATTCATCACATTTTTCAAGGTCTTCCACAGAACCTTGAGCAATAATATTTCCGCCATGAACACCAGCACCAGGACCAACATCTACTAAATAATCTGCGCTTCTAATCATATTTTCATCATGCTCGACCACAATAATTGTGTTTCCTAAATCTCGCATTTCTTTTAAAGCATTGATTAATTTTTCACTATCTCTTTGATGCAAACCAATTGAAGGTTCATCTAAAACATACAAAACACCTGACAATTTGCTACCTATTTGAGTAGCAAGTCTGATTCTTTGGGATTCTCCACCAGATAATGTCATTGCATATCTTGATAAAGTTAAATATCCTAAACCAACATTAATTAGAAAAGATGATCTATTGCATATTTCTTTGACAACTAATTCCGCAATTTTCCATTCATAATCAGTTAAATGATTATGAAGGTCTTTCATAAAATTGTAGAATTTTTCAAGCGATAAACAAGTTAATTCATAAATATTTAAGCCATTTATTTTAACAGACAAAACTGCGTCATTTAATCTTGCACCATGACACTTCGTACATACCTTATTTTTTAAAAATTTTGCATAATAATCACGCAAAAATTCGCTAGATGTTTCTTTATATAGCCTTTCAATTCTAGTTTTAATTCCTTCAATATAATGATTCCTATTAGTAATATTTCCTGAAGATGACTTAATGGCATAAGAAAGAATTTCTTTCGAGCCATTCATAATAATATCAATTTGTTCTTTAGTATATTTTGAAAAAGGAATATTTGTTGGAATTTTATAGTAATCGAGTAAATACTTAAAATCTTGCCACTCAATATTTTTTGTATTTACTGTATTTTTAAAATAAATAATTGCTCCATCATCAATCGATATAGTTTTATCAGGAACAAGTAAATCTAAATCAACTTCTTGATTAATACCAAGACCATTACAATGTGGACACGCTCCTAATGGAGAATTAAAAGAAAAAAGTCTAGGTTCAAGTTTTGGAACTGAAAAACCGCATTTTGGACAAGCAAAATGTTCACTATAAAGTTTTTCTTGTCCATTAATTGAAACTAAAATATAACCTTTACTCCAATCAGCAGCAAGCTCAATTGCTTCAAAAATTCTGCTTCTATTTTCTTGTTTTAAAACGATACGATCTATAACAATATCAATATCATGCCTTTGATTTTTATTTAGTTCAGGAACTTCATTAATTAAATAATTTTCTCCATCAACTTTAACTCTTAAAAAACCACTTTTCTTAATTTTTTCTAATGTATCCTTATGAGTACCTTTCTCTTCTCTCACAATAGGCGACATGATTATAACTTTTGAATTAATTTCATTTGTAAAAATAATATCTGTAATTTTTTGAACACTAAAAGATATGATTGGTTCGTTATGCGTTGGGCAATAAGGAACGCCAATCCTTGAATATAATAAACGAAGATAATCGTAAATTTCAGTAACTGTTGCAACAGTACTTCTAGGATTATGCGATTGAGATTTTTGATCAATTGCAATTGATGGAGATAACCCTTCAATTGATTCAACTTCAGGTTTTTCTACTCCACCTAAAAATTGTCTAGCATAGCTCGACAACGATTCCATATATCTTCTTTGACCTTCAGCAAAAATTGTGTCAAATGCTAATGTAGATTTTCCACTACCAGAAACACCTGTAAATACAACTAACTTATCTTTTGGAAAAGTTACACTTACGTTTTTTAGGTTATTTTCACGTGCACCTTTAACACGGATTTCGTTATTTGACATAATAAAGATTATACCAAAAAACTTTCATATTTAAAGATTCTTACTTATACAAGTAAGAATTAATTTAGTACATAAAACCAAATAGAAATGAATTGCAAAACTGTTCCTATAACAACAAATATATGAAATACCGTGTGATACCATAAAGATTTTCTAGCACCAATTCCATATAGTACAGCTCCAATCGTATAAGCAATTCCTCCAGATAACATCCATAAATACCCGGCCATTGAAATAGTATTAATCAACTCGCTTGATGCAAAAATTATCGTCCATCCGATGATTATATATAAAGACGTAGATAATACTATATATTTATGTATATTAATCGAATTGAAAACGACACCAACAATAACACCAGTCCAGCAAATACCAAAAATAATCCAACCAATATAAGGTATTATTCCAAATAAAGTTTGATTTCTTAATGGAATTAAACAAAAAGCTGTATAACTTCCTGCAATTAACATATATACAGTATCATGATCGATAACTCTTAAAACTTTTTTCCCATTATTTTTAAATAAACTATGATAAACACAACTTATAGTATAACAAATTATCATTCCTGCGCCATAAATTGAAACACTAACAATTCTAAATATATATTCTGTTTGATTTACTCCTGTTGCTCCCCATAAAGTTATTTTAAGCAACATCAAAATAGTAACAACAATTCCAAAAATTGCTCCAATTCCATGTGTAATTGCATTCCATATATCTTGTTTAACTGTATAATCAGGAAGTGAAATCTTATCAACGCTCATACTTAATACCACCTTATCTAGTTTTCAAAACTAGCATATATAATTATAAATACTTTGTCAACTATAATAATTATATTTAATATTATTTTTTCATACTTGAAACTCAAAAATTCTACTATGAAAAAGTCGAAATCACTGATGAAAAAACTTTCGCCAAATCAATATTATTTAGTTTTCAAGTATGAAAAAAGCTCCAACTAGTGGAGCCTTAATCTATTTATTATAATCCAAACTTCTTAACAGCATTCCATCTTTCTTTTGCAGCTTCTTCAGCTTTCTTGAATAATTCTTCATATTCTGATGGATTGACTTTTGGAAGCATTGAGAATCTATTTTCAGTTAATAAGAATTCTCTAAATTTAGTGAAATCAGGTTCAGCACAATCAAGTTGTAATCCTGGTTTTCCTTCTTTAACTAAACGTGGATCAAATCTCCAAGTTGTAAAGAATCCGCAATCAACAGCTTTCTTTTCTTCTTGAATGCTGTTTACAAGACCACCTTTAATTCCTTGGTTAATACATGGAGCATAAGCAATAATTAATGATGGTCCATTATAAGATTCAGCTTCTTTGAAAGCTTGAATTGCTTTCATTGGATTTGCACCAAGAGCAATTTGAGCAACATAGACATCACCATATGCCATAGCAATCAAAGCTAAATTCTTTTTCTTGGTCTTCTTACCACTTGCAGCGAATTGTGCAATACAACCGGTTTGAGTTGCTTTACTTGCTTGACCACCAGTATTTGCATATTGTTCATTATCTAAAACTAAAACATTGATATCATCTTCGCTAGCAATAACGTGATCTAATCCGCCATAACCAATATCATATGCGAATCCATCACCACCAATAATCCAAACTGATTTATCAAGTAAATCATTCTTAAATTCTAAGACTTTCTTGATTTCTTCATCTTTACTGCCTTCAACGGCTTTGAGAAGTTCAGGAATAACCTTACGAGCTTCTCCTTTATTCTTAATGTTGTCCAAGTATTTCTTAACAACTTCTTTTACACTCTCTTCAACACTTTCACGTTCTAATGCTGGAACTAAGATTTCACTGATTTGTTTTAATTTATAATCAGTTGCAAGTCTCATACCATAACCAAATTCTGCATTGTCTTCAAATAATGAGTTAGCCCAAGCAACACCTTCACCATTCTTATCGGTAACAAATGGGGTCATTGGGGTTGAACCATTGTAAATTGATGAACAACCTGTAGCATTAGCAATTAATAAATCTCTTCCGAAGAGTTGTGATAATAATCTATAGTATGGAGTTTCACCGCAACCTTGACATGAACCACTGACTTCTTGATATGGCATTAAGAATCCAACACCTTTAACAGTATTTGTTGGGAAGATATTTGATTTATATTCAACATGTTTGAATAAATATTGAGCATATTTTTCTTTATCAAATTGTGATTTAGCTTCAACCATCTTTAATGCAAAGTGATCATTTCCAGCTTTCTTAGCTGTCTTATTAGCTAAACATTCATTAGCACAAAGTCCGCAACCAACACAATTCATTGGAGAAATTGAGATAATATATTTCATTCCTTTGACAGCTGGGCTACCAATTGCGTCTTTGGTCATATCAGCTAAACCTTCTGGTCCCTTCTTGACTTCATCTTCATTTAATAAGAATGGACGAATTGTGGCATGTGGACAAACAAATGCGCATTGATTACATTGAATACAATACGATTTATCCCAAACTGGAACTTTATCAGCAATTGATCTACCTTCTTTGAATGTAACATTATTTCTCATGCTACCATCTTCTAAACCATCTTTTAAGAAAGCACTAGTTGGTAAATCATATCCATCAAGAGTATTGATTGGCATAATGAATTTATCGAAATATTCATCACCAGTTTCTGTTCTGACTCTCTTATAATCAAGATTTGCCCATTCTGGTTTAATTTCAACTTTTCTTAAACCTTCAGTACCAGAATCGATTGCTTTATAGTTGAGTTTAACAACTTCTTCACCCTTCTTAGCATAAGTCTTTTCAGCTAATTTCTTCATCCAAATATTAGCTTCACTATAAGGCATGATTTGTTCATTTAAATGGAAGAATGCAGATTGAAGAATTGTATTGGTGTGTCTACCCATACCAATTTCAAGAGCAATCTTATTTGCATCAATAACATAGAATTTAACATGTTTTGTAGCAAGTTGCCATTTAACTCTGTTTGGCAATAATTTTTCAAGTGTGGCATCATCCATATCAGTATTTAATAAGAATGTTCCGCCATCTTTTAAGTCTTTTAAAATATCAAATCTGAACATATATGTATCAAGTGAAACACTGATAAAATCAGCGTGTTGAACATAATATGTTGAGTGAATTGGTTCTTTGCCAAATCTTAAGTGGCTACGTGTAACACCACCAGATTTACGGCTATCATAAGCAAAATATGCTTGAGCATATTGGTGAGTTGCATCACCAATAATTTTAATTGATGATTTATTTGCACCAACTGTACCATCACTACCTAAACCATAGAATAAGCATGATGTATAGTTATGAGCAATTTCATATTTATCATCTTTGACTGGGATTGATAAATGAGTGACATCATCTTCAATACCTAAAGTAAAGTCGTGATGTGCTTCGCTTGATTCCATCCAATCATAAACAGCTTTGATATGTTTTGGTTGAGTATCGTGGCTACCTAAACCATATCTTCCACCGATAACTTTAATTCCTGTCTTACCAGTGAGGTCTAATGCAGCAACAACATCTTCATAAAGTGGTTCGCCAACTGCGCCTTTTTCTTTGGTTCTATCTAAAACAGCGATAGTTTTAACTGTTTCTGGAAGAACACTAACAAAGTCCTTAGCACTGAATGGTCTATAAAGAATAACTTTAAGTAAACCAACTTTTTCACCTTTCTTATTTAAATCTTCAACAACTTCAAGAGCAGTTTCTGTAACACTACCCATAGCAACAATTACTTTAGTTGCATCTTTTGCGCCAACATAAACAAATGGAGCATATTCTCTTCCAGTAAGTCTTGTAGCTTCTTTGAAATATTTCTTAGCAATTTCTAATACTTTATTTCCGTGTTTATTTTGTGCTTCTAAACCAGTGAAGTAGATATCATCATTTTCAGCACCACCTCTTGTAACTGGATTTGAATGTGGGTTTAAAGCTCTCTTACGGAATTCTTCAACTTTATCCCAAGGCATTAATTTACGGTATTCTTCATCATCAACGAATTCAACATTTTGAATTTCGTGTGAAGTTCTGAATCCATCAAAGAAATGACAAACTGGGAATGAAGCATCAATAGCAATTAAGTGTGAAATTGGGGTTAAATCCGCAACTTCTTGAACGGAATGCGAACAAATCATTGCGATTCCTGATTGTCTTAATGCGTAAACATCTTGATGATCACCAAAAATACATAATGATCTAGATGCTAATGAACGAGCACTAACTTCCATAACTGCTGGTAATTCTTCACCAACCCATTTATAGACGTTAGGAATCATTAATAATAAACCTTGGGAAGCGGTAAATGTGGTTCCATAGGTTCCAGCTTGTATAGCGCCATGAAGTGCACCAGCTGCGCCACCTTCAGATTGCATTTCACAGACTTTAACGGTGCTTCCAAAGAAATTTTTCTTTCCTTGAGCAGCATAAACATCAACGTGATCGGCCATTGGTGAAGATGGAGTAATTGGGAAAATTGCAGCAACTTCAGTAAAACAATATGATCCTAAAGCAGCGGCAGTATTACCATCAACACTCAAAAAGGTCTTTTTAATTTCTGCCATATTTATAAGTTCTCCTTTGACATACAAAATTATTATATAATTTTACCTATGATTTTCAATTGAAAGAAACAAAAAAGACATGGTTTTAATCATGTCTATTCTTCTAGCACTAATAATTTAAATTTGTTCGATACTGTTCAAAACATTTTTTTCAAAAAAATACTAATTATTAATTTTGAACTACTTCTTTTTTGGACATTCGTTTTTTAATAAACGTGTAAGAATTTTTTTATCTTTTGGAGTGATTTTGTATCCCGTGTCAAGCATGCCACCAGTCGTCATCACTCGTGAAATATAGTCGATAAAATCTTTGTATTCAACATATTCACTATGGGAAATGCGTTCTTTTTTCTTGTTTTCTTTAAGAATTTTATTTTCTTCATTTTCAATGTATTTTTTTAAATCTGGGATTAAATCTTTTAAATTCTTGCTAGGATCAAGCCTAATCATGCTATAAAAATTTTCAACAAAATTAAAAATTGCTTCTTGATCTAAGCCCATTTCTCTAGATAAGTTTTCACAAGTAAAAACTTTTTTATTAGATTTTTCTAAAATTCTAAGAACTTTACTAACATTTGTTTTATTTGGTTTCATATATAAAATATAGTTCAAAACAAAAATAAAAACAAACTACTTATCATTTTCTTCTAAAATTCCAAGAATTTCGTAATATCTTGTTTCTAAATTAGATTTTTCTTCATTTAAATCAGCGTATTCATCATATTTTGTCGATGGATCGCTAAATTTTTCATCTATGACATCTAAACTTAATTCAATATCCACCATTTCTTCTTGTAATTTTTGAATTGCATTATTAGATAATTTTTCTTTCTTTTTTTCAGGTAGTTTTTCTTTAACTAGATTCTTTTCTAGTTCATGTAAATCGATATGTTCTTGTTCCTTATTC
>CAVGUA010000066.1:0-3638 GCA_963632335.1 Parabacteroides goldsteinii | reverse complement strand
TCCTTATTCATTGCTTCGAGTTTTAATTTTAAGTCTTCATAATTCCCATCTACCAATAAAGCTTGAGCAGGTGTTAGGTATAAAGTTTTGTTTGCAAGTTCATTTATAAAATAACGATCATGCGAAACAAAAATAATGCAACCATCATAATTTTTTAAAGCTTCAATTAAACACTCTTTAGTAATCATATCTAGATGGTTTGTAGGTTCGTCAAGAACCAAAACTTCATAACTACTCATAGTCAATGCGCATAAAATAAGGCGCATTTTTTCGCCATTACTCATAAGCCCAGTAGACTTAAAAATATCATCACCCTTAAATAAAAATTTGCCTAAATTTCCTCTTAATTCCTTGTCTAATTTGTTAGGATATTTTTCTCTTAAATATTCGATAGCATCAGTATTTTTATCAAATATATAATCATTTTGTTTAATGTAACCAACTTGAATTCCTCTTAAAGGTTTTATTGACCCTTTATAAAGATTAATTTCACCAACAATAGACTTAATTAAAGTAGTTTTCCCAATCCCATTATCTCCAACAATTGCTAACCTATCTTGGCCATATAAAACAAATGAAAATTCTGGACATAAAGGTTTGTCGTACCCGATAACAACATTAGCAAATTTTAAAACTTGCTTATTTGCTAATATGCTTCCCTCAATTTTAAAATTGATTTTTCTATTCTCTTCTTTTGGAACTTCAGTTCTATTTGCCTCAAGTTTTGCTAATTTCTTTTCTCTATCATGAGCTCTACTAGCAAACCTTGGTTTAGGCATATAAAATTCAATAAATCTTTTATATTTTTCAATTTGTCTTTCTTCTTTTATTGATTGTTTTAATAAAGTTTCATAATTTTGCTTTTTTGCAAGTAAATAATTGTCATAACCCATGTTATATGTGGTTAATTTATGATTTTCAAGTTCTAAAATTTTCGTAGCAAGTGAATTTAAAAAATAACGATCATGAGAAATAAAGAATATAGTTCCATCGTAATTCTTTAAAAAACCTTCTAACCATTCAATTGTCGAAACATCGATATGATTCGTAGGCTCATCAAGTAATAAAATATCATATTTAAATAATAAAATTTTGATAAAAGCAATTTTCATCCTTTCCCCACCACTTAAGGAGGAAATCTCCCTGTCTAAATAAGACATATCAAAATTGAACTTAGAAAGATATTCTTTTATTTCGTTTTTATATGTATATCCCCGCTCTTTTTCAAAATCAAGTAATAAATTGTTATATTTTTCTAATAATTTTTCATTTGAAGAATCATGTTTAATTCTTTCTCCAAGTTCTTCAATTTGAGCTTCCATTTTAATTTGTTTTTCAAAAGCAAGAAGTAATTCTTGTTCAACGGTATGATTAATGTCAGAAATGCAATTTTGGTCTAAATAACCAATGGTACTTCCTTTTAAAATAGAAATTTCTCCGACTTTATCTTCTTTAGGAACAAGTGTTGGTTCTTCAATACCTAAGATTAATTTAAAAAGAGTTGTTTTACCTGCACCATTATTACCTATTAACGCAACTTTTTCTCCTTTGTTCACATTAAAAGAAACATGATCTAAAATCAATGTGCTTGAATAATACTTTGTTACGTTGTTAAAAGTAATTACAGACATAACTAAAAGAATAAATAATTGACTAAGCAAAAACAAGTGGAAAATGTATTAGTTTTTCATACTTGAAATAAAAAAATCACGAACAATTCATTAATAAATCATTCGTGAATTTTAATCAAATTTTATATACGTTTCGGCCTATTTTAATTTTGGACCAGCTTTAACAAGAGCTTTGCCTTCTTCTGTAGATTCATATTTCACAAAGTTCTTTTGGAAACGTTGAGCAAGATCAACTGCTTTTGTTTCCCAAGCTTTTGGATCAGTATATGTATCTCTTGGATCTAAAATGTGTGTATCAACACCGTCTAAAGTGGTTGGAATTTCAAAATCAAAGATAGGAAGTTTCTTGGTTTCTGCTTTTAAGATTGAACCATTTAAAATAGCATCAATAATACCTCTTGTATCCTTAATTGAAATACGTTTTCCGCTACCATTCCAACCAGTGTTCACAAGATAAGCTTTAGCACCGCTCTTTTGCATTTTCTTAACTAATTCTTCAGCATATTTTGTTGGAGGTAATTCAAGGAAAGCTTGTCCAAAGCATGCACTAAATGTTGGGGTTGGTTCTGTAATTCCTCTTTCGGTTCCAGCTAATTTTGCTGTAAATCCACTTAAGAAATAATATTTAGTTTGTTCAGGTGTCAAAATTGAAACTGGAGGTAAAACACCGAATGCGTCAGCAGATAAGAAAATAACATTTTTAGCAGCTGGGCCATGTGAAATTGGTTTAACAATATTTTCAATATGGTCAATTGGATAAGAAACACGTGTATTTTCAGTTACTGACTTATCATTGAAATCAATTTTACCATCTTTATCAACAGTAACATTTTCAAGCAATGCATCTCTTCTAATTGCGTTATAAATATCTGGTTCACTATCTTTATCAAGGTTTATAACTTTAGCATAACATCCACCTTCAAAATTGAAGACACCATTATCATCCCATCCATGTTCATCGTCGCCAATTAATAAACGTTTTGGATCAGTTGAAAGTGTTGTTTTTCCAGTTCCTGACAAACCAAAGAAAATAGCAGTATTTTCTCCATTTAAATCAGTGTTTGCTGAACAATGCATTGAAGCAATACCTTTTAATGGCAAGAAATAGTTCATCATTGAGAACATACCTTTTTTCATTTCTCCACCATACCAAGTATTAACAATAACTTGTTCTTTTGAAGTGATATTAAACATGATACATGTTTCACTGTTTAACCCTAATTCTTTATAATTTGTTACTTTAGCTTTGCTTGCGTTATAAACAACAAAATCAGGTTTGAAATCTTTCAATTCTTCTTCTGTTGGTCTAATAAACATATTTTTAACAAAATGTGCTTGCCATGCGACTTCAACAATAAATCTAACAGCCATTCTAGTATCTTTATTAGCACCACAATAACCATCAACAACAAAAAGTCTCTTATTTGATAACTCTTTTTGTGCTAATGCTTTCACAGAATCCCAAGCTTCCTTGCTTGCTCTATGGTTATCGTTTTTATAGCCTTCGCTTGTCCACCAAACAGTATTTTCTGAATTTTCATCAACAACAATATACTTATCCTTTGGTGATCGACCAGTATAAACACCAGTCATAACATTAACTGCACCAAGCTCAGTTAATTGTCCTTTTTCGTAACCAACTAATCCTTCCTTCATTTCTTCTTCATATAATTGTTCATATGAAGGATTATAAACAACTTCTTTTGTACCTGTAATTCCGTACAAAGTTAAATCTAATGAACTCATAATTCATCCTCCCGGTTTCGCCGATAATTATTCTATACTTTTTTACAAAAATATAAATATTTTTGCATTTAAAAATCAGATATTTTTAACTACTTAAATATCAGATTAAATTAAACTTTTTAATATTAACTATACTTTTCTTCGAGTTTTGTTAGCTCTGCTTCATATTTATCTAATTCTGTTGAAACTTTTTCTATTTCGCTTTGCCCTTCTTCAATCTCTGAATCAATTTGAGATTTGTATTTATCATATTCAGAATCG
>CAVGUA010000065.1:0-2110 GCA_963632335.1 Parabacteroides goldsteinii | reverse complement strand
TTCTTATAGTTATAAAACATTTCAAAAACTACATATAAACATGTAATAAATTCTGTAATAGGCATTGTAAACCAGATAATGTTTGGTTCAATTAAAGGAAGTAATAAAGCTAATGCTCCACTGATAATAACACCTCTAGCAACTGAAACTATTAAAGATACATAACTCTTTAAAATTGATTGGAAGAAATATGTTGAATAAACATTAAACACCAATAAAACAAATGAAATTGCATATCTTCTTAAAATTGTAGGAGCAATTAACAATACTGATTCAGTAGGTTTCATAAAGAAATTAACGAGTTGATTAGGAATTAAAAAGACTAAACCACAATAAAATACTCCGAAAATAAATGAGGTAATAATTGCATATTTATTAAGTTCTTTAACTCTATCAATTTTATTTGCACCATAGTTTGTCGATAAAATAGGTTGAGAAGCTTGACCAACACCATATCCACTACATTGTACAAATGTTGATATATTAATTAATATTGAATAAACCGATAAAGCATCAGATGATAAATATTTCATGATTTGATTATTAAAAATAATCGTGAGAATACCCATAGCAAAATCAACTATGAACGTAGGAAAACCATTCTTGACAATTGGAAAAATTAAACCAAAAACATCTTTAGAAAAAACAAGTTTTAATGTATTTTTCTTTTTAAAGAAGTGAATAAGCATAATTATTAAAGAAACTGCAGCTCCAATCATAGTAGCAATTCCTGCTCCAATAATTCCCATATCACAAACGAAAACAAAGAAATAATCACCAAAAACATTAAATATACCTGCACCAATAACTGCAATTCCTGCAAGAATTGGATCATCATCATTTCTTAAATAAGCAGAAATAATTTGCGTAAAAGCAAAGACAGGTAATCCTATTTTTATATAAGCTAAATATTCTTTACAAAGTGGTAATAATGTATCATTAGCACCAAAGAAATATAATAATTTATCTTCAAAAACTAAAACTAGTACCCAGGCAATACAAGCAATAATAATTCCATAAAAAATTGAGGCAGTAAAATACTTATTAGCAAGCTTAGTATCGCCAGTTTTAGCTTTTGTATAGGCATACATTATTGAGCCACCAATTCCAATTAATAATCCTAAAGCATAAATAATATTCCAAATTGGTGCGATAACTGCAAGAGCACTTGCTCCATTTGGTCCATGATATTGCCCCACCATTGCCATATCAACAAAACTATAAATAGTTGTAATAAGAGCACTACCAAAAGCAGCAAACAAATATTTAAAATAAATTTTCTTTAAGTTTCCATTTAATAAATCCATAAAAATCAATCTCCTTTGAACTTAAACAAAAACTGGATAATATCTGGTATCCAATCCAGCATCTTATCCAGCATAATTTTAAATAAATGCCCTCCGATGAACTTTGATATTTTTACATATTAAAATTCATAAAGCAAACTTTTTTTATTCTAATACAAATTTTATTGTTGTAGGTTGATGGTCACTATAAGAAAATCCCTTTGGTTCAATAGTTTTTGTTGTTACTACACTTTTCACACTAACATTTTTAGAAGTTATAAAACCATCAACCGTTGATACAAAAGTATCGCCTGGCGTATAAATAACATCACAATCTCTACAAGATGGTTCATTATTTGCAGCATAGATTGTTAATGATTTATCAAATTTCGATTCTTTATTGTCGTCAAACATATAACTAATCCAATCTGGTTTTTGTTGTTTAATAATATTTTTATAAGCAAAATTTTCTTTATTATATTCAGGATATAAAGGATTATTAGTTAATAAATCATGATTAAAATCTCCACCACAAACTACATAATTTCCTTTATTATATTCTTCAACCATAAATGAATTTAATTGCGTCAGTTGCTTATTTCTAATAAGTCCACCTTCATCATAAGCACTCATATGTGAATTAATCAAAACAAGTTCTTTATCATTACTTGTTTTGATTCTATTAACACTAAAGCATCTATCTAAATCAAAGAATTTAGAGAAACTTGTTGAAATTGTATATTCTTTTCTATATGCACTACTTATTTTATATTTTGAAAAAGTTGTTAAACCAGCTTTACTTTTTCCATGAGGATCATTAAATG
>CAVGUA010000064.1:0-4045 GCA_963632335.1 Parabacteroides goldsteinii | reverse complement strand
CAGAGATATCGTGTCCTCACTTTTATCAATAACTACGTGAAATTATTCTTTAATTTAAATTATCAAGTTTTACAAATTGTTTAACTAGCGGAATTAACTTCATAGTATTTTTGCCAAAATAGACACTTAAATAAGAAAAATATTTTTCATCTACACATATCTTTTCTAATATCGTAAAAGCAACCACTTCTGAAATTAGCGGATCTTTTGAAGAGGCCATAAATTCAATATATTCAAACGCTTTTTTTAATTCATCATTTTTTCCTTCATCAACTAATTTAAATATAAATGGAACGACACAAAAGGCAAATGAAATGTGTGCACCATCATTTTCGTCTACCAAATTTGACTTTTCTTTGTTTTGAAAAAAATCTCTGTATTGAGGAAAAATATTTTTAAAATTTTCGTACAAATTTTCAAATGTTAATTTAATGTTTTTCATAATGTTTTTCTCCTAAAGCTTTGATTAATTTGTTTCTTAATTGTCTTGCTAATTTTAAATCAGAATAGTTTAAATTTTCGTTGCTTATTATTTTGGTTAAATATTTAGCATAATCTTTTGCTTTTTGTTCATGATTTCTTCCGTTTAAAATTCCTATTCCAGTAGCATTTTCAAATTTTAATGCAGAAGCAGTCCCGCCATCACCAATTAACGCTCCCGGTCTATATAATTCATTAATTACATTCCTTAATTTTGGATTTTTTGCCTTAGCAAGTAACCTTTCGCGACGATTTACACCTATCCAATTTTTATATTTAGATTCTAAAGTTTTACCATAAGAGTTAACATAAAAATTAAAGATTTATCACCCTTTGTTTCTGCATATAATCCACTATATCCTTTACTCATTTCAAATCACCTCTATTTTCATAATATGAAGAGGTTCTACTTTGAAATTCATATAATTTTATTCCATATTTATTTAGAATTTCAAAACAAGGATATTTTGCTGATCCATATACGATTATAGCATAAGGTTTTAAAACTTTTATCATTTCTAATAAACCTTCTTCAAACCTAGTTCTATCTAACAGTTTATAAGGCGAACCGCCAACGGTACCTATTGCCACAATTGAATGTTTAGTAATGCCATCAAAACAAAAATTATACGTTTCGCATGTTCCCCATCGTACATTGTTAATAACATTATTTTTACATATAGTTCCATACCAAAAACCAAAAGCTCTCATTCGATAAGTATTATAAATTTTTATAGATAATGGAAAGTCTTGATAAGTTGAAAAATCAGGCGTTATTATACCGTTAAAATGTTTCAAAATTTTATATGCATTTTTAGGAAAAGCCCAAATTCCTTTTCTTTTTCCATCAAAGTATTGATCATCCATTGGCCTGATTTATTTCTAACTATTTCTTTACCTATAGATCTTGGGTTTTCATTATTGGATAAATGTTTTTGAATCCAAGCATAAATAAATTTTTGAGTATATCTATCTAACTTTCCAAATTGTTTAAATGCTTTATCAGAAAACTCAATTTTATAAATCATACTTATTTTTAAGTTCCTCTAATGAATGGGTTTTTGGATTCTTATTAAACTCATCAATTGCCTTAGACATTTCTTCTAAATCAAATTCATCTTCAATTTTTTCAAGAAGTGCTCTTTTATAAGCTTCTGATAATGAAATTCCATGTAACTTTGCATAACTCTTAAAAAGCTTTGCTTCTTCTTCATTTATTCTTACTGATACTACTGGCATAAAGAATCCTCCTAAAAAAATCTAACTAGTAACTACATTGTAGTCAATGTTAATTAAGCATAAAATAATCTAAACAAAAAGTAAAAATTAATCCCTCTAATACTCTATCCCTTATTCCTTCTATTTCTTAAATCCTCAAGATGATCTTTTTCTTTTAATCCTTTACCAGCATTGATTAAAGTATTATAAATATCATCTATTTCTAAAGATGTTAAAGTAGTACCATCTTTAAAGTTTTCTAAATAATACTTTAAGTTATTAATATTAATTACATTACTAGCATTAATTTTATTAGCATTATTTTGAACCATAACTACTACTGAGTTTATTATGCATTTATTATTTAATACTTCACTTATTACTCTAATGTGTCCATTATTTTGATATAAAGGATTATATATTTTCTTCTTAGTATAATTATTTAAACATTGAGTCCAATAATGATCATTAGTACTACCAAATATAAGTCCTGAATAATTTTTAGTTTCAATAGAGAATACTCCATTTTCTCTAATTTCAATATGATCAATTTGATGTGTATTTCCTTTATCATCTTTAAGTATGAGATTATTTATTTCTAGTTATTTAGTTTTCTAATCTACTCAGTTCTTTCCTTAAGAATATCTTTTCTTCAATTAAAGAAATAACCATATGAATTGCCATTCCTAAACCAAACATCAAAATAATTGCATCCATGGTCATTATTAAGATATTTGTTTTATAAAGAATGAACCAAATCCCATAATAAACTATATTTATAATTATTGAGTTAATTGCATTGTATTTTGTTTTTCCAAGTCCAATAAATATTGAGTCTGGAATCAAAGAAATTGCATAACCTACATAAAATATTAAGACCTTAATAACTATCTCAAATATTCTTGATGAATTTTCAAGACTTTCAATATTTTTGAAAAATGGAATATAAGTAGGAATTAATAAAGCCCATAAAATAATTGTAAAGAAAACAATTGAGTAATAATTGATTTGCTTTAATTTATATCCATTTAGTCCACTATCTTTTCTTATAATTTCTGCAAGACAAGTAATAGGTATTAAAAGCCATCCCCAAATAAAATTATTAGCTACCCAATAATTTCCTGATTCACTTACAGCATTAACCATTCTAACAACCATTAAAGCATAGATAATATTATCTAAAAATTGTTGACCACCGGCAAATAGTCCAGTTTTGCACCAACTTTTTAAATAAACTAGATCTTCTTTGTTATATTTTGAAATCTTAATTTGCTTAATTATTATAAGAACAATAATTCCGATAAGCCCCATTACACCATTAGAGATTATATTGCTAATTGCAATACCATTGATTCCTAAATCTGGAATCAATATAAAATCTGAAAGTAACGCAAGTAATATTTTAGCCACTAAGAATGAATACATATAAATTGATTTATCAATAACAATAAATACAACATTACTATAGCTAAATATAATTCCAATCATAAAAGCAATTGTTTCTAAAGATAAATATTTATAAGTTGCATCAACATCAATTTCATTAGGATTCATAAATGAAATCATTCTTGCACCAACTATAAATGTAATTATTGAAAATAAAACATATAAACCAATAATGATAAGTCCTAATTTAAAGACTACTTCTTCAAAATTATCTTTTTTATAAGCATTAGATAATAAGGAATACATTGGGATTATTAAGAAAGCACATATCGTTTCATTTATTAAATCAAACCACTCCATTTGACCAATAATATCTAAACTACCAGGTGTTGTATAAGATGAAATAAGTCTTGTAACAATTGTTTGATAAATTGCAGGAACAAGCGTTAATAAACATAAGGCTAGATACATTTTCCAATCAAATGTTTTAAAGTCTTTCCACCACTCCTTTATTTTTAATACCATTATTGTTGATCCTTTCTTTGCTCTATATCCTTAAGAATTTCTTCAATTTCTTTTTTAGATAATTTTTCTTTTTCTTTCAGTTCGCTATATTAAATATCTACGATATTTTTAAAAAATTTGATATCTATCTTGACGAGCGCAAATTGAAATTCTAAATGCAATTCTCTTTTTTAAACTGCATTAAGTTTAAAAAACCTCCTATAGTACGATATTTATAGTAGTTCTCCCACAAACTATATCGTTATTACAGGAGGTATAAATATTATATGAATAAAAGCAAAGGAAAGCAGTTCAATGTTGAAAAACTTTAACATTGTTATTATTTTTATTCATTTAAAGGAATCGATTCAATAACTGATAATAAATTAGACCATTGAGCTTTTAAAATTTAAAAATAATTAACATTAAAGAAATGACTACATGGACAGCCATTCCT
>CAVGUA010000063.1:0-7055 GCA_963632335.1 Parabacteroides goldsteinii | reverse complement strand
GTTATATTATTCTTTCAAAAGCATTACAACATTCTTATTATTTTTCCTTAAAACAACTATTGTTTCATTATCTGTTATTACTTTATCACAATATTTTTTTAAGTTTTCACTAACTTTCGTGTAATTTACAGTTATCATAATTTCCTCCCGTTTCATATATTATAAGTGCATTTTATTGTATTTTAGGCGTTTATTAATTTTTTATCGAGCTTTATAAAGTTGTACTAAGTTGTACTACTTTTTAGAAGTTGTACTAAGTTGTACTAAGTTGTACAACTTCTTAAGAGTTGTACTAAGTTGTACTAAGTTGTATAATTTAATTAAGAAATTTAGGAGACTAATCTATGGAAAAAAATAATCCCTTTAGCCTTATGTTTGGCAAATCCCCACATAGTATTATTAAAAGACCAGAACAATACCATAATATATCAGATGTTTTTGAGAGTGAAGAACCTGTAACATATTCATATTTAATAACAGGAATTCGAGGTTCTGGAAAAACGGTTATGTTAAGACAAATCGCTAATGATTTATCTAAATCAAATAGGTGGATAATTTTAGATGGAAATTCTCAAAATGATTTGATAAAAGATTTGTCTGAAAAATTTCTTTATGAAGGCAAAAAATATAAACTATTTTCAGATTGGTCAATTAGCATTAATGCGAAAATTTTTACCTTGCAAATTGGTGGAAAAGAAACAATAACTAATCCAGAAGTTATTTTTGAAAGATTGCTTAAAAGGGCGAACGAAGAGAGTAAAAGGGTTCTTATTACAATTGATGAAGTTGTTTCATCACTTGAAATGAAAAGGTTCGCAAATTTTTATCAGTCGATGATTGGTAAAAATTATAATTTGTTTTTGTTGATGACTGGATTAAAAAATAATATTAATTCATTAATTAGTTCGAATGCATCAAGCTTTTTATCGAGAACACCCAAAATAAATTTAGTTCCTCTAAACTTAATTGATATTGCACACGAATATGAAAAACTTTTAAATATTCCTTTTTCTTTAGCTGCATCTCTATCTAAGTTAACTAAAGGCTATGCTTTTGCTTACCAAGTTCTTGGATTTCTTTTTTATGAAAGCGATAAAAAAGAAATAAATGATGATCTATTAAATAAATATGATTCTTATCTGCAAAATAATGGATATGATGTAATTTATAAGGATTTATATCCTCGAGAAAAGAAATTTTGCTATGCATTAGCTGAAAGCAAAAATGGCGAGACTAAAGAAATAATGAATATTTCTAATTTAAAGGAAGATTATTTTCAAAAAATACGAAGCTCTTTAATAGAAAAAGAAATTATAATTGCTCCAAGTTATGGAAAATTAGAATTTACTCTTCCTAGATTTGATTTATATATAAAACTTATTAGTAGTTACTTTGATTAAAATTATTTATTTGCATATGTAAAGATTAATAGCTATTTATGAATTTTATACGATTTAATCGTTAAATTTTTCATTTATTATATAAAATAATTAAAGAAAATAATTCATAAGATTTAAAGGAGAAATTTATGTTAATAGATTTTAAAAATATTGAAGAAGGAAAGATATCTAACTTCCATGGCGGAGAAAAAGATGTTTTTTTCAAAGCTTTTGATGGAGATAATAAGAGAATAATGCTTACAAGAATGATTTCAGGATCTAGTAATGGACTTCATAAGCACGAAACTAATTCAGAAATAATTTATGTTATAAGTGGAGAAGGTGAAGCATATACCGATGGAGTTAAAGAAGCTTTAAAACCAGGGGTAGCAACATATTGTCCGCTTGGTTCAAGTCATGAAATAAAAAATACAGGCAAAGAAGATTTGGTTTGTTTTAATGTAATTTGCTAATTTAGAGTCAAAAAACTGAAATTTCCAGCACTGAAATGAAAATTTTATTTGTAGTTTTGTGTATTGTTTTTAATCTTTCAAATATATTGTTTTCCAGAATTCAAAGCCATATCTTGACATACATAAAAAATAAATATAATATTTAGTAAATTATAAATTACTAAATCGTAATTTACTAAAATTATGGAGGATTTTTTATGAAATTTGTTGGCAGAAAAGAAGAAATAAAAGCAATAGAAAATCTTTTAAAAATGAATGGTTATCAAGGTTGCTTAATATATGGAAGAAGACGTATGGGTAAAACAGAACTCATTAAGCATTGTTTAATGAATAAAAAAGTTCCTTTTATTATCTATCAATGTAAAGAATCTAGCGATGAAGACAATACTGCTCAACTTACTAATTTAATAAAACAAGTTCTTAATATTGAATATATATCTTTTAAAAACTTCTTTGATGCAATTAATTTTATTTTTGATTATGCAAAAGAAAAAGAAATTTATTTTGTTCTTGATGAATACCCATTTATAAGGCAATTAATTTCTGGATGTGACTCAAAACTTCAAGAAGTTATTGATCAACATAGTATGAATAGCAACATAAAATTTTTCATTCTTGGTAGTAGTATTTCAACTATGGAAGAAATACAAGGACATGATAATCCTTTATTTATGAGATTTAGTTTATATATATTGCTTAAGCAAATGGATTATTATGATTCTTCATTTTTTTATCCATCTTTTTCATTAAAGGATAAAGTGAGACTATATGCGGCATTTGGTGGTGTTCCTTATTATAATGCTCAAATTGATGAGAAACTTTCAGTTAAAGAAAATATCATAAGAATTATTAGTGGACATTTTTCAGGCATAAAAGATTTTTTTGAAATATATCTAAAAAGTGAGTTAAGAAAAATCAATAGTGCTAATGCAGTTTTTGAAGCAATTGCTTTAGGAGCCTTTCATTTTTCTGATATTCTTTCTAGAT
The DNA here is from genome assembly GCA_963632335.1 of Parabacteroides goldsteinii. GTDB lineage: Bacteria > Bacillota_I > Bacilli_A > RFN20 > CAG-826 > Onthovivens. The sequence goes on along the minus strand of CAVGUA010000063.1, from coordinate 4,216 downwards.
CTCATATTGAAAGCACCCCATTACTTTCTACTGTTCTTCAAAAACTGATCCAAATGGATTTAATTGAATATGTAGCACCTATAAATGATAAGAAAAATAAGCAAAAAGGTGGTTATAAAATTAGTGATTTTTGTGCTAAATTTTATTACAACTTTATTTATAGAAATGAATCTATACACAATATTCTTGATGATTCTCTTTTTTATGAAAAATTTATAAATGAAGAATTTGAAAAAAGTATTGTACCTCTTTGTTTTGAAACTATAGCAAAGCAATATTTGATTAAAGAAAATCGTAAAGGAAACTATTCCCCTTTATTTTTAGATATTGGAACTTATTGGTATGATAATCCAATAGAAAAGAAAAATGGACAATTTGATATAGTTGCAAAATGTAGTGAAGGTTACATTTTTTATGAATGCAAATTTATGGATTCACCAATTGATGATAAGATCATTAAAGATGAAATTAATCAAGTTTTGATGACAAATCTTAAACCAATTAAATATGGTTTCTTTTCAAAAAGTGGCTTTAACATTACTAATAATGATTCTTATTTATTATATAGTTTGGAAGATTTGTATCTTTAATTAATATAAGATACTTTAAAATTTTAAAATCATTTTTTAGTAACTAATGTTGGACGTCCAGATTTATAGCTCCAGTCTATCCGATATTAGACCACTACATTTTAGTAGCAAACTCGCTCTGCATTTAGTAAAACTGCGTTCCAAAAACGTGAGTCAATGTCCAAAAACATGCAATTTTCTTGATTATCAATGTCCAAAAACATGCAATTTTCTTGATTATCAATGTCCAAAAACATGCAATTTTCTTGATTATCAATGTCCAAAAACATGCAATTTTCTTGATTATCAATGTCCAAAAACATGCAATTTTCTTGATTATCAATGTCCAAAAACATGCAATTTCTATTATAATCAATGCTCAAAACGAGGGCAAATTTGGATGATTTTTGCACAAAACTCGCTCCGAATTTAGTAAGATTGCTTATAAAACTCGCTCCGAATTTAGCAAAATATTAGTGATATAATAACGGAGTTTTAATAATGTATTTAAGAAGAAAGATTGATGAATGGCTAGAAAATTGGAAAAATAGTATTGATAAAATGCCTGCACTTATTGTAGGGATTAGACAATGTGGCAAAACTGAATCAATTAAAAAATTTGGCAAAAACAATTATGACGATGTTATATACATGAATTTTTGGGATAATCCAAATTTAGCAAACATTTTTTCTGGAAATATTACAGTTGATTATTTAATAACTAGAATATCCATTGAATTTCCAAATAAAAAAATAATTAGCAAAAAAACATTGCTTATTTTTGATGAAATACAAGAATGTCCAAGAGCGAGATTATCATTAAAAAGTTTTGGTGATGATGGAAGATTTGATGTTATTGCGAGTGGATCTTATTTAGGGATAAATGGTTATGTAATTGGAGATGCTACCCCAGTTCCTATAGGATACGCAGATAAGCAAATTTTTGGTTGGAAAAGTTTAGAAATTTATTGATTTTAAGGTTGGAAAAGTTTAGTAATTTATTGATTTTAAGGTTGGAAAAGTTTAGAATTTTAATTGAAAAGGGGTAACTAAATTATGCTAAAAAGAAAATTTGAAGAGAAATTAGATATCTGGCTTAAATCAAATAAAGTATTGCTTGTAGATGGTGCTAGACAAGTTGGGAAGACCTACTTAATCGAAAGCTTTTTAAGTAAGAACTTTAAAAATTATATTTATTTAAATTTAGCTTTAAATTTAGATGCTGTGAATGCTTTTAAACAAGCGAAAAATGTAAAAGATTTTATGCTTGTTATTAGTGCTTTTAGTGATAAACCTTTAGTTGAAAATGAAACTGCTATTTTTATTGATGAAATCCAGATGGCAAAGGATGTTGATTTTTTTACGATTGCAAAAGGATTAGTTATTGAAACAAAATATAGATTTGTATTTAGCGGATCTTTATTAGGTGTTACCGAATTTAACATTGCTCTAGAACCAACTGGATACATGTATGAAGAAACTATGTATCCTATGGATTTTGAAGAATTTTTATGGGCTAATAATGTTCAAAAAGAGGTTTTGGATGTAATTAAAGAATCATTTACAGAAAGAAAAGAAGTTCCAGATTTTATTCATGATAAAATTATGTCATTGTTTTATAAATATTTAATGGTTGGTGGAATGCCAGAAGCGGTTGATACTTATATAAAAACAAATGATTTATTTTCAACACATGAAGTACATAAAAGAATTGAAATGTTTTATAAAAAAGACGTAACTAAATATTCAAAAGAATCTTCAAGACCATATATTTTAAAGGTTTATGATCTTGTTCCAAGTGAATTATCTAGTAAAAACAAAAGATTTGTTCTTAATAAAGTAGATAAAAATTATACTTTATCAAAATGTGAAAATGATTTTTTATGGTTGAAAGATGCTGGAGTTGCTATACCAGTTTATAATGCTAACGAACCAAAAATTCCTCTTTTATTAAGCAAAAAGACTAGATTATTAAAATTATTTTTAAATGATGTTGGCCTATTATGCTATCGTTTACTTGATACTGGAATTCAAAATAAAATTTTAGCAAAAGAAAAAGATATTAATTTTGGAGCTATTTTTGAAAATGTTGTAGCAGAAGAACTTAATTCTCATGGATTTATTCATAATAAATTATTTTATTTTTCAAGCAAAAAACAGGGAGAAGTTGATTTTCTAATTACTTATAAAGGTAATATTTTACCAATAGAAATCAAAAGTGGAAAAGATTATAAAAGACATGTGGCACTTGATAATTTATTAAGTAATAAAGATTATGATATTAAAGAAGGTTATATATTTGGAGATTTTAATTATTCTATTGAAGATAAAAAGGTATATTTTCCAATTTATATGATAAGTTTTATTTCTAATTATGATATTTAAAGCTAACTTTCAAAAAAAGTTTTGATGCGGCCAATATTTTTTAACCTTTACGTTTTAAAAGTTTATATCTAATTGAATCAAATATAGTATCTTTCTTTTTCCATAAAGTAAAAGATTCCTCGCCATTATTAATAAATATTTCAACAGTTTTAGTATCTTCTAAAATTGATATATCTTTAGGATCTTCTTTTAAATCAAATTTTCTTTTAAAAGCATATAAATGATTGTCTTTAATGTTTATACCTTTAGATTCTTTTTTAAGTAGTGGATATGCTTCTATAGTTGGATAATTTAAAAGCTTTCCATTTACTAATTTTAATTCTCTAGGAATCGAGAGAGCTCCTGCATAATTAACATATTTATCAGGGGCTTTTTTCCAATTAAACATCCAACCAATCATGATTCTTTTATCTCCATCTAAAAATGTTTGTGGTGCATAAAAGTCAGGCCCTGCCTCAATATTTGTTCGATATTTTTCTATAAATTTTTTGCCATCAAAAGAACCAACTATAAAATTTGTTGAATATAATGCTTTATTCATCATTGAAAACATTAGAACATAATCATCACCAAGTTTAAATAAATCAGGACACTCAATTACTGGTCCTGAGTTTTTATCTTCAAAAAGTACACCAACATATGACCAATTAAATAAATCTAATGACTCAAAGAGTAATACTTTTCCAATATTGTCCTTGCCTGATCCACAAACCATCATATATTTATCTTTATATTTAAAAACTTTTGGATCTCTAAAATCTTTACTTCCATCAGATGGAACTTCTTTTATTATTGGATTCTTTTCATATTTTATAAAATTGATTCCATCATGACTTACTGCAAGTGATTGCGTTTGACCTAATTTATCCGTAACTGAAGTATAAAATAAATATAAATCACCATCTTTTTCAATGGCACTTCCTGAAAAACATCCTCCTGTATTTTCATAGTCTTTATCTGGATATAAAGCAATTGGAAGTTCTTCCCAATTTATCAAATCCTTACTTCTAGCATGTCCCCAATGCATCTTTCCCCAAACTTTTGAATATGGATTATATTGAAAGAAGGCATGATAATATCCATTAAATTTTATTAATCCATTTGGATCATTCATCCAACCCATACTAGGCTCAAAGTGGTATTTTAATCTCTCTACTTTTTTCATATGCTTATACATTTAAAGAAGCAATTATTTAACTAAAAACATTTTAAAACATTTAGTTATTGTTAGCGATTTATTTTATTGCTTTTTAACAAATTCA
>CAVGUA010000062.1:0-5087 GCA_963632335.1 Parabacteroides goldsteinii | reverse complement strand
GAGTTAATCCATCTAATTTTGCATAGTCTTCATAATAATCAAAATTAAGCATCTTAACATCAACATAATTATCTTTAAGATTTGAAATTATATTTGTATTATCATTTTCTTGAAGACTATCAAGATATGGATAATTTCCAACCAAATCTATAGATCTGCTTTTAATATTATAATAATCAACTACACCATACTGATTATCAACTTTATCCATTAATAAATATCTGATGAATTCTTGAGGATTAATTCCATATTGGCTCTTATAATTTTCTGCTGCAGACCATCCACGTTTACCATTAAAATCTCCATAACCTGTATTACTCATTAAAAATACATTACCTGAAGAATAAGGAGTATAACGAAACACCACCACTTCTTTATTATCATTTTCACCTACTTCGTCGTAAGGATAATTGTTATCTTGATCTAATTTAACTTCTCCATCATCATCAATTGTAACTCCACCTTCATTACCTTTGTCATCGCTTTCATGGGTTTCAAGAATTGAAATTATTCCATAATCAAAAGTAATATTATAATCATTTGTTACATCACCAAAACGTGAATTTATAATTTCAAATTCAATAACGTTTGTATATGAACCAATATCAATTGCAGTTGTTGCTTTTTTTATATTGAAGGTATCTGTCTCAGGATACTCACCGATAATCTCATATTCAGGCCACGAATATTCATTGCCTGTATATGGAAATCTTTCAGACCCAGTCTTAATTTTTATATTATATTTATGAACGGTAAAACTATTGCTTTTTATCGTGATATCATAATTTTTTGTAAAATCATTTTTATATTCACTATCCATAATTTGTACATCAGGATTAAATGATTCGTATGTTTTTGCATGAACGTAATCTTTACCATAATAACTCCACACAATGGCATGACCTTCAACTAAATCTTTTTCATCATATGTATTTCTAAAACTTATGCCGCCAAATCCATTATAAGTAATATCATTCATATTATAAGTAATAGTAATAGGTCTTTTTTTAATAGTATAAGTTCCATAATCAAAAGTAATTTGATAATTTGAAGTTTGACTTTCGTTTTCTTGATTTAATAATGAAATTATTGGAGCTTCTTTATATACCCCTGCATCAATTTTATTTGGCAAATAAAGTTTTAAAGTATGACCAGATAATAAAGAACCACTCTTAATAGAATAAGAAATTTCTTTATTTAATAAAGCTTTCCCATCATAAGTTTTTGTATAATCATCAACTTTAATTTCAAGTTTTCTTCTGTTAATCGTGTAATATGAAGATGAAGAATAATGATATCTATATAAATTTGTTACATCTACACCATTACTACTAGTAATTTTAATTTCAGGGTTGTCCATAAACCTTCCAACCGCTCTAAATTTGTTACGTTTGACAATGGATAACTTATCGCCATTAAATAAATTGCCACTTACTATTTCTAAATCGTTACCTTGATGTTCGTTTCCATCATATTCAATTTCACCTTTTGCCTCGAGTGAAAGATCAATCTTTTTATATGAACCACTATAACTATCATGAATATTAAAGTTATAATAACTAGTCACATCTTCCCCTACACTATTAACAATTTTAAAGTTATTTTTAAGTTTAAAATTCACAGTGTTTTCGCTTGCACTTAAAATTTCGTATTGAATATCAATAACTTTATCATTATATTCAAGATTGAAATTTAGCCCAGTGGATGCATCATTTGCACCATAAACAAATGTATTATCTAAAGTGACTTCTGCTGTTTTTGGCAAAATTTTAAAAGTATAAGCTTTGCCAGGTCTATCTTGATTAAAAATATTTTTTGAAACCCCGCGAATCTTATATTCTCCAGGTGTTTTTGGTTCTGTTTTTGTCCATGAATCACTATTTGCATCACTAAATTCATAATACATATCATTAGAAAATATGGCTTTGCAATAATATTCTAAACTCTTTCCATATTCAGTATCTTGTAGGACTATTTCATTGATAACTAATCCTTTAATAGACATTAAAGTAGCAACACTAGCCCCAATAAAAGTTATTACAACCAAAAACAAGATTCTAAATTTATAGAAGAATGTCGTAAATTTTTCATATTTTTCTAGTTTTTTCCTATAAGTTGCAGTTAACATTCTATTCCCCCTTAACAACCATAATTACTCCAAATTCTCTTGAAATATCGTAATTAAATGTAGTATTTAATTTGGTCTCGACGTTATAAAAATTGACATTAAAATAATTCTCATATGTACCAACAGCAGTAAATTCACGAAATCCACTAAAAGTATAACTTTCTCCATTAGCTAAAAACCCACTATAAAGTGAGAGACTTTCTGATTTATGTGGTTTTCCATCATATACGAAAACATTATCACCACTCCTAAAGCAAATACTTCTTGGGTTTACAACAATTAATTCAAAAGTTTCGCTTATATCATAAGAATTTGTTACATCACTTCCACCACTACTTATAATCTTATATGAAAATGAGTTTCTTTCGTATTGACCTGCAGATTTAATTTCTTCATTAAGAGTAATTTCAAATCGATCATCATAAGCAAGTTTACCTTTTATAAATTCATAATTAATTTCATCATTTTCAATTTTTTTACCATCATAAGTAAAAACATTATTATTAAAAGAAATTTCTAATTTAGTTTTAAATAGTCTAACTTCACCATTAATATTCATGACACACAAAATAGAAGTAACAAATGATGCTACTGCAATTAAAGCTAATGAAATATAACTTGCTCTTCTAAATTGCATATCTTCTCCTTAATTAATAAACTTTGCTAAATATTCTTTTGATTCAGTTAATTCACCTTTTTTAAAGTGTTGATTAATTTTTTCAAGACAAGTTCCAATAGATTCCTTGAGTTGAATAAAATCTAAACCTTCAATTTTTCTTAAAATTTTCTTTGAAACAAAATCATCAAAAGCTTCTTCTTTAGTTCCACCACATGCTTCATAAACTGGAATATAATCTAAAATTTGTTTAACCATTCTGTTTCCAAAAGATAATCTTAATGTTTGAAGTAAGATAGAATTCAAAGTTTCAATGTCTTTCTTGATTTTGTTCTCATCTGTTCCTTTAAATTCCTTACGTGCTTTTTCAGCTAAAGCCATAAAGTCTTTGTTTGAAATATGGATTGGGTGACCTTGTTCAGCAAAAAATCTTTCAGCTTTTTTGTTTAAATTAATAATCATTGAACGATCATAAACTTTGTCACTAATTGCAAATGTTGATTCATCATTGTTTGCGGTTCCAATAAAATATACGTTATGACCAATCTTAAGTCTTCCATCAATTAACTTTTTTGGATCGCTATTCCATACATCATTTGTTATTTCTAATGTTCTTTCTTCTTCGCTATGATATTCAAGTAAAGATAAGAATTCAGCAAAATAATATTCAACACGAGCAATATTCATTTCATCTAAAATTATAATAAAAATTTTATCATTAAAAGTTGCTTCATAAAGTTCTTCAAGAAGTAAGGTCTCATTAAATTTTTTAGTAAATTCATTATAATAACCAACTAAATCGCTTCTTTCTTTCCACATTGGTTGAATAGCAATTGGTTCAATTTCATTTCCAACAAATCTTTCAAAAGCTAATGCAATAGAAGTTTTTCCAGTTCCGCTCATGCCTTGAAGAATCATCATTTTAGAAGATAATAAATTGGCAACAAAGGAACGAATATCTTTCTTTTCATAATATAAAGGATTCTTTTCTGTTGCACAAAAATTTCTAAATTCGTCACAAAATTCCGATAAGCTCGAAACTTTGTCATACTTGATTTCTTCTCTCGCTTTGCTATCTTGCATTTTTAATTTAGAAAAACGATATAAATCTTTATTTTTTGCTTCTTTAACAGAAACATTTTTTAAGTAAGAATCTCTAGAAAAAATAAACTTATCATCAGTATTCATTTTATATGCTTTATTAAAGATTAAAAAAGCAATTGAGATTAAAACAAATAATCCAATAAACACATAACTTAATGGTTGGGTAAAATCTAAATTTCCATCGCCTTTAACAACTTCATTAATTAAAAGAAAAACGAAGCTTGCGCCAAAAAGAATAGCAATCAAAGTTAAAATAATAATGAATTTATCAAATTTTTGATTATTTTCCATTGAATTTCTCCTTCTTTTTAGCCATTTCTATAGCTTTCTTTTTGCTTTCTTTTTTCATTTCTGTTTTATATTTTTTCCATGTATTTAATATGAATTTATAGAAAGCATTAAATTCATTTTCTAAATTATCAAAATCTTCATCCCTCAAAATTTCTTCATTATAGTTTTTATTCAAAGTAATATTTAAAGCTTTATTTTGACCTTTTAAAGAACTAATTTCTTCAAGATATTTGTCCTCTTTTTCTTTGAATTTAGTTTTTAGTTTTTCAATTTCTGAATTTAAATCATTTTTCTCTTTTTCATGTTCTTTATTTAAAGAATTGATTTCGTTTTCCTTATCTTTTTTAACTAGCAAAAGATTTGAATTCAATGTTTCAATTTCACTATTCATTTTGTTAGCTAATTCATTTTTATTTTTTTCAGTTTCTGAATTTAAAGTAATTAAGTCATAAATGATTTTTTCTAGATCTGAAGAATCTTTTTTCTTACTTGCAAGAAATTCATCAACCGTTTGTTTTATATCTTTTAAATATCTTTCTTTATCTTCGATAGTTTCTTTTCCAAATTCTTCTTTAAAAGATGGATAAAGATTATTTAAAGATGAGGAAGTTATAAAAGAAAGTAATGCTGGAAGGTATTTAAAATAACTTAAAGCTTCTTCATTTAATGAAGTTTTATTGTTTTCTAAACTGATTTTAAATCCATCTTCTTTATAACCTTTTAGGAATTCATAAAATTCGTAACATTTTACGAAATTAGGCTCATTTTTAAGGGTATTGTTTTTTAATATTGGTTCACTAATTGGTGCACTTTTTGAAACAATTTTAATAAGTTCAGTTTCATAAAGTCTTGATATTTGAGCATTTATTTTATTTATTCTTTGAAGTTTATCTTTATTAACATCATTTTCTTCAACTTTATAATCTCTATATGAAACATCACTTAAGT
>CAVGUA010000061.1:0-4117 GCA_963632335.1 Parabacteroides goldsteinii | reverse complement strand
AGCTAAAAATATCAAAAAAATTATAATTTTTATGTGTTTTATACCCCATTTTTTGAATTTAAAAATAAACATTTTAAATTCAAAAAAAGCAACGCAAATTAATGCGTTGCTATACTATTTAAAGAATACTTGTTAATAAACCCTTAAAAGATTCAAGCTCAAGTGAAGCTCCACCAACTAAAGCACCATCAATATCTTTTTCACTTAAATATTCTTTGATGTTATTTGGTTTAACACTACCACCATAAAGAATTCTTACACGATTAGCAACTTTAGCCCCATAAAGTTGTCTAACTAATTTACGAATATATCCGCAAATATCTTCAGCAATTTCTTTGCTTGCATTTTTACCAGTTCCAATAGACCAAATTGGTTCATAAGCGATAACAACTTTAGTCATATCTTCAGGTTTAACATCTTTTAAACCAACTAAAATTTGTTCTTTAATAAATTCTTTAGTTTTGTTAGCTTCGAATGTTTCAAGAGATTCACCACAACAATAGACAGGAACCATATTATTCGCTAATAAAGCTAAAATCTTTTTGTTGCATTTTTCACTAGTTTCAGCATCATATTCTCTTCTTTCAGAATGACCAATAATTGCCCAATCAATGTTAATTGATTTAAGCATTGGGATTGAAATTTCTCCAGTGAATGCTCCATGATCATCTTTGCTAACGTTTTGACTCGCTACAATAAGTCTTTTTTTAGCAATTTTTTTAACTGCTTGTAAATCAATATATGGACAAGCAACACCCATATCTACTTTATTCTTCTTTGCTAAATCACTAATTTCTTTAGTTCCATTAGCAAACTCAATTGCTTCTGGAAGAGTTTTATTCATCTTCCAGTTGCCTAATAATAATTTTCTTCTCATAAAAAATTAACCAATTATATCAATTCCTGGTAAATGACCATCATTTTCAATCATTTCAAGTGAAGCACCACCGCCTGTTGAAACGTGTGAGAATTTTTCTGCATAACCAAATTGTTTTGCAGCAGCTGCACTATCTCCACCACCAATAACTGAGAATGCATCATGATTTTCAGTGATTGCTTTACAAACTCCAATTGTTCCTTTTGTGAATAATGGATTTTCGAAAACACCCATTGGTCCATTCCAGAAAATTGTTTTTGCTTTTTTGATTTCTTCTGCATATAACTCGATTGTTTTTGGACCAACATCTAATCCTTCAAAACCATCATCGATATTACCTTCAACTGTACGAATATCAGTTGGATTATCAAAATCATTAGCTTCAATTGTGTCGACTGGAAGAACAATCTTACCAGATTCATAGCATTTCTTTGCGTATTCTAATTGATCATCTTCACATGGTGATTTGCCAATATTTCTTCCTAAAGCTTTTAAGAATGTATAAGCCATTGCACCACCAATTAAAATCTTATCGCACTTTTTAAGTAAAGAATCAATAACTTTAATCTTATCGCTAACTTTGAATCCACCTAAAATAGCAATATATGGATGATTATCAGCTTTAACACAAACGCTTAAATTTTTAACTTCTTTTTCCATTAAATATCCTAAAGCAACAGGTTTTCCTTCTGCTTTTAATATTTCTGGAACACCATAAGTTGAAGCGTGAGCTCTATGAGCACTACCAAATGCATCCATAACAAATGCATCAACATTACTTGCCCAATCAGCTGCTAATTCAGGATTATTTTTACTTTCGCCTTTTTCATATCTTGTATTTTGAACAAGTAAAACTTCTCCTTCACCTAATTTAGAAATTGCTTCTTTTAAACCTTCTCCACTTGTAGCTTCTGAAAATGAAACTTTGACACCTGGAAGATAGCTTTGTAAACAAGGAAGAACATATTTCATGTTATTTTTTTCTTTTTCTTTAGCAATTTCTTCATCATCAACTTTGCCCCATTTAATTTTTCCTAAATGTGACATTAAAACTAAACTTGCACCTTCACTTAAGAGTTTTTTGATTGTTGGTAAAGCTTGGACAACACGATTGTCATCTCTAATTTCGCTACCTTTTAATGGTACGTTAAAATCAACTCTAACAAGTACTTTTTTACCTTTTAAGTCTTTTAATTCTTCGATTGTATGCATAAATACTCCTTTATAAATAAAAGGCTTAGAAAATATACTCTAAGCCTTTTCGTTTAACAATTTAAATTATTTTAATTCTGCGAAATATTTAATTGTTCTAACCATTTGGCTGGTATATGAATTTTCATTATCATACCAAGCAACGACTTGAACATGATATGTATCATCATCAAGTTTATGAACCATGGTTTGAGTTGAATCAAATAATGAACCAAATCTCATACCAATAATATCGCTTGAAACTAATGGTTCATCAGTCCATCCGTATGATTCTGAAGTGTGTTCCTTCATGAATTCATTAATAACTTCAGGAGTTAAATCTTTTCCTTTACAAACAGCAACTAAAATTGTTGTTGAACCGGTCTTAACTGGAACTCTTTGAGCTGAACCAATTAATTTACCATTTAATTCAGGAATAACAAGTCCGATTGCTTTTGCAGCACCAGTGCTATTTGGAACAATATTTTCTGCGCCAGCTCTTGCTCTTCTTAAATCGCCTTTTCTATGTGGTCCATCTAAGATCATTTGATCACCAGTATATGCGTGAACAGTTGTCATAATACCACTTTGAATTGGTGCTAATTTATTTAACCAATTTGCCATTGGAGCTAAGCAGTTTGTTGTACAGCTAGCAGCTGAAATAATAGTATCTTCTTTTGTTAAAGTGTGTTCATTAACGCCATAAACAATTGTTGGTAAATCTTTACCTGCTGGAGCGCTAATAACGACTTTCTTGGCACCTGCTTTAATATGAGCAGAAGCTTTTTCTTTTGATGTATAGAAACCTGTACATTCTAAGACAACATCAACACCAAGTTCACCCCATGGGAGATTGGCTGCATCTTTTTCACTATAAATTTTGATTTCTTTGCCATCAACCACGATTGAACTTTCCTTAGCGACTACTTTATCAGCTAAAGCATATCTACCTTGAGCTGAATCATATTTTAATAAATGCGCTAACATTTTTGGGTCAGTTAAATCATTAATTGCAACGATTTCATAACCTTCTGCATTGAACATTTGTCTGAATGCAAGACGTCCGATTCTTCCGAATCCATTGATTGCTACTTTAATAGCCATTTTTATATTTCCTCCATCTAGATTTAAAATCTATCGTGTTTATTATATGCATTTTTAGACTTAAAATAAAGCAATAAGCAATAAAAAATATAAAAAATATTATTTTTTATTATGATTGCTTTTAGTTTAAAAAAGCATAAATTTTTTAACCAAATTAAAGTAAAAATATTGATTTAGTTTTTAAAAATTCAACAATTTCATTAACTGTTTCATCAAGAGCGCTTGTTCCACTTAAAACATTAATTTCCTTAATATTAGAAAAATCAATTTTTTCAATATCTTCAATACTATTAACTTGTTTAATAATAGCATCTTGAAATTTATTTGATGCAATCTTAAAAAGTTCATTCGTGTTACTACTAGTTTTGCTTCCGATAATAATTACTAAATCTGGATTTGTAAGAGTGTCACGGATGACAGTTTCCTGACGCTCTCGAATCTTTTCACAAATATTTCCTTTAATTCGAGCATTTTTATATTTTTTCTTAAATAAAACTGAAAAAAAATCATAATCTTCTATAGATAATGATGTTTGAAAATAAACATCTACATCATTACTTTTTGGACTTAAACCACTAAATCCATTGTTAATATCATAAAAATATAATTTATCAAAAGATAAATCCATTACGCTAATTGTTTCTTCATGCTTTTTCTTGCCAACAAAAATTACTTCTCTATTTTCCTTATTTATTGAATTAGAAATCAGTTTTTTATTAGCTTCGATAACAGGGCAAATAAGATCAAAATACACTACTCCATTTTTCTCTAATATTTCTTTATATGAATTCTTTGTTCCATGTGCTTGAAAAATAACGATATCATCTTTGGAATATGATGAAATAAGTAATTTTTTTGTTTCTTCGTTTAAACCATTTAATTTAACTATGTGTATTTTCAAAGATTCAAAAAGAGTATCAATTTTATCGTTATGGATAATAGGCC
>CAVGUA010000060.1:0-7951 GCA_963632335.1 Parabacteroides goldsteinii | reverse complement strand
CACCAATATAGATTGTTTTAAACTTAAAAAATTTGTCTCTTGCGAAAGACAAATCTTTTAATAATTGATTAACATATTTATCCTCATAGTTTTGATTTTTGTAAAGTTTTGCAAAATCGCAATAAGGACAAATATTTCTACAAAAAGGAATATGAATATATAAACTATTTACTTTCCTTTTCATCATCTTTTAATTCGTTTTGATGTTCTTTTGAATATTCATCAAATTGTTTTTTTGTCTCATCATCTTCAACATCTTGGAGATAACGAGATAAGTTTTCATCAGCAATTTTTGCCTCATCTTTTGGTTTTTCATTTTTGTTACTAATTTTTAAATATTTTCTTAGAAAGAAAACAATAAGAGCTATAATCCCAAAAAATGCAATTAAACCAATCAAAATCCATAAAACACTAAGACTATTAGCTAAAACAATTAATTTCATTTTTATTAACCTTTCTTAACTGGAGTATAAATATATTTATTCTTAAGCAATTCTTTTCTATAGTAACCAAGATAGACTAAATGATCCATGCTACTTCTAGCAGTTTCATAAGCGCATCCCAATTCTTTTTTGTACTGCGAAATTGTATAGTTCATTCCTAAGGTACAATGTCTAGCATAGAAATAAGCTTGTCCTCGACTTAAACTTGGATTTAATTCCATTAAATGATTTTCAAGTCTAACAGCTTCTTCTTCATTTAAACCAGTTGGCAAATTAGAAATGGCAATCGATTGATTGTAACCGATTACATCACTACTATTTTGCACTTCAACTTTATGTTCAGGAATGATATTTCCAACATATGATGGAATGTTTTTAAAAGATTCGCCATCGCTACGATTAACACTTTGAACTTTATTTAATACATTACTTTCTTCTGGCTGATTAATTTCAAAATTAATTGCTGATTTTTGTGCATCAAATAAAGCATCTTGCATCTCTTGTAACATTGGATCAGCTTTTTCAAGGACATAATCGACTAAATATGTTAAATCAAATGTTTTTTGAGATTCAATTATTTCATATTCTAATTGTTCTTTATTAGAAATTAAGTCTTCAAAGTCAATTAAGGCACTATATCCACCAATATCATTTAATGCGAAAACTTTTTTCATAACCAAAGTCGCAATTTCTTCTGTATATTCATCAAAAGGTTTAACATAATAAATAAAGTAAAAAGCGCTTAAAGCTCTAATAAACATTGAAACTTGAGAAGTATCAAGAAATGAATACAATTGTTGCATATTTGTTTCAATACTATTTACAGGAACGCCTAAATAAATCTTTCCAATCAAGGTTTTACTCATGTTACCTTGAACTTCTTCTGTACGATAAAATTTATTCAATTCTGTTGTTCCAATTAATAAACCATAATACTTACTTAATAATTCATCATTAATAGGAGCAAGTGGATTCTTTTCAATATCCAATAAGCATTGATAATAACGATGTAAAATCATTAAATCAGGCGATAATGTCGAAACATTTCCACTTACGATATTTCCAATAACAGAATCATCTAATTTAAGACCATATCTTTTTGCGACGCATTGTAAAATTTTTATATAAGCTTTATGCTTTAAAAAATTACTTTCAGAAGGATTTTGAATTTTCTCAAAACTTGTTGATAATTTTGATAATTTACGATCAATTGTACAAAGTCTTTCATTCATGCTTGGAGTAATGCATACAGAATATGGAGTGTTATTTATATGCTTTAATGGCAAAATGACCGAAAAATTTGATCTATATTCTAAGACTGAATTCCAAATACTGTCGACTAAAGGTGTTTTCATCGCTTCAACAACTTCTTTTTTTGAACAATATTTTTCATTACTAAACTTTATAGCAAGTTGGATATTATTCATGTAAATTTCCTCCTAAAAATCACTATTTAGATTATAAATTTAACTAGTAAATTTTACAATTAATATTAACTATTTTTTTACTAAAAAACGACTAGTGAGTCTTACTCATCATCATCAATAGAAAGAATAGACATAAAGGCTTCTTGAGGTACTTCAACAGAGCCAATCGCTTTCATACGTTTCTTTCCTTCTTTTTGCTTTTCTAAAAGCTTTCTTTTTCTTGTAATATCACCACCATAACATTTTGCTAAGACATCTTTTCTAACTGCCTTAACATTAGCTCTAGCAATAACCTTTCCACCAATTGCTGCTTGAATTGGAACTTCGAATTGTTGCCTTGGAATCACTTCTTTTAGTTTGCTAACAAGTCTTAATGCACGATTATATGCACTTCCTCTATATACAATTGAAGATAAAGCATCAACAGGTTCGCCATTTAATAAAATATCCATTTTTGTTAAATTTGTAGCCCTATAATCTGCTAATTCATAATCTAAGGAAGCATATCCTTTTGAATAACTTTTAAGTTTATCGAAGAAATTAAAAATAATTTCACATAATGGCATATCGTATTTAAGAATATTACGAGTATCATCAAAATATTCTAGGTCTTTATAAACTCCCCTCCTATCTTGACAAAGTTGCATTAAAGGACCAACAAATTCTTTTGGAGTCATAATTTCAACAGCAACAAATGGTTCTTCGATTGAAGATACTTTACTTGCTTCAGGTAAATCACTTGGATTTGTCAAAGTAATTTGCTCTTCAGAAGTTAAGTTAACTTTATAAATAACAGATGGAGCAGTTAAAATCAAATCTAAACCATATTCTCTTTCAAGTCTTTCTTGAATAACGTCCATATGAAGTAATCCTAAAAAACCACATCTAAATCCAAAACCTAAAGCTTGAGAAGTTTCAGGTTCATAAACTAAAGAAGCATCATTTAAACAAAGTTTTTCAAGTGCTACCTTTAAATCTTCATATTTTTGAGAATCGGTAGGATAAATACCACAATAAACCATAGGTGTAATTTTACGATAACCAGGAAGTTTTTCTTTTGCTGGATTATCTGTTTTAGTGATTGTATCACCAACCATAACATCTTTAATATCTTTAATTTGTGCACATAAATAACCAACTTCACCACAATATAAAGCATCACTTTTTATTTCTTTTGGAGTTCTAATACCAAGTTCAGTAACAATATAATCTTGATTATTTGTCATAAGGTGAATCTTATCACCCACCTTAACACAACCATCTTTTATTCTAATAAAAACAACGACACCACGATAAGAATCATAAAAACTATCGAAAATAAGTGCTTTTAAAGGATTGTCATTATTACCGTTTGGAGCTGGTATTTCTTTAACAATTTTTTCTAAAACATCTTTAATTCCTACACCTGTTTTGGCACTTACTAAGCAACTATCATTTCCATCAAGACCTAATCTATTAGTAATTTCATTTTTGCATAAATCAATTGATGCACTTGGTAAATCGATTTTATTAATAACTGGAAGAATCCATAAATCATTATCAACAGCTAAATACATATTTGCTAAAGTTTGGGCTTGAACGCCTTGAGTTGCATCAATTAAAAGTAATGCCCCTTCACAAGCAGCAAGACTTCTACTTACTTCATAACTAAAATCTACATGCCCAGGAGTATCAATTAAATTGAATACATATGTATTACCATCGTCTGATTTATATTCAACAGTAACAGCATTCAATTTGATTGTTATTCCTCTTTCTCTTTCTAAATCCATTGAATCTAAAACTTGGCTTACCATCTCTCTTTTTGTGATTGTATTAGTAAGCTCTAAAATTCGATCGCAGAAGGTAGATTTACCATGATCTATATGAGCAATAACTGAAAAATTTCTAATCTTGTTTTGTTCGTATTTCATCGTGAAAGATTATATCATAGAAAATTATTCTTTATAAAAAGAATTTAATTCTTTTTGTAATTCATAACTTGATTTAATAAATTTATAATTTTGCCAATTTGTATTAAATAAAAAACTATATGTTTTATAACAATAACGTTCATCAATCAACAAAGCTACACCTCTATCATTTTCGCTTCTTATAAGTCTGCCAACAGCTTGCATAACTTTATTAATCCCAGGATTCACGTATGCAAAAGTATAGCCGTCAAGGCCATTATTTGAATAATAATCTTTAATTAAATTATTTTCAAAATTTACTGATGGTAAACCAACCCCAACAATTACAACGCCTATTAACCTATCAGAGACTAAATCAATTCCTTCGCCAAATGAACCGCCTAAAACACAGACTCCTAATGTTGTTTTAACTGGATTTTCTATAAATTGATTTAAAAAATTAATCTTTTCATCATTATTCATAGTTTCATTTTGATAAATAATATTTATGTCATTATTTTTATATCTGACCTTTAACAATCTTAAATATTCAAAAGAAGGCACATAAACGATATAATTTCCATTTTTATAAGAGATAAAATCATCAATATTTTTCATAACTGAATCTAATGTATTTAGCCTATCTTTATATTTTGTTGATATCTTTGAGTTAACCAAAACTTTTAAATTATTTCTTTCAAATGGAGAAATAAGTTCGATAGAATCATATTCTTCACTACCTAAAATCATCTTTTTATAATAATTAACTGGAGTCAAAGTCCCACTAAAAAGGATAGTTCCTTCGCAATTATCAATTCTATCTTTTAAATATCTTGATGCATCGATGCATTTAAAAACAATATTAAAATTATCAGCTGTATCACGATTGAAATAAATACGATAGTTATCATCTAAAAAATCATAAATCGTTAAAAATTTATGAACTTCTAAAGAAAATTCTTTGCTCCATTTAATCTTAAATTTAGGATGTTTTTGTTGATAGTTTTTTAGAATGGTTTTAAATTCGTTTAAATGACTAATGAATTTCTCATCTATTGTTTCCAAAAGTAAATTATTTTCATCAACTTGAAACTGATTAAACAATTCAAAATCTTCATCTAATTTATTCATAACTTGTTTAAATGCTTTTGTTTTTATTTTTGAATAATCTTTTTTTGCCACTAAATAATTTCTATAACTTAAAGAAGTAGAAAACATATCCCTACTACGATCAACTAAATTATGAGCTTCATCTATCATTAAAAATTTAGAATATTTATAATCGAGTTCATCAAAAAATCTTTTTAAATAACTTATAGGATTAAAAACATAGTTATAATCGCAAATAATAAAATCGCAATATAAGGAGATGTCTAATGATAATTCAAACGGACACATAGAGTTCTCTAATGCAATTTGCTTAATTCTTTCAGAGGTAAAATTGTCATTTTCTAGAATTATTTTGCTAAAAAGTTTACTTAATTTAGTGTAATAATCCCTTGCAAAAGGGCAAACATCAGGGTTGCACTCTGGTAAGCATCCATGATTTTTGCACGCACACATCTTCTCTTTTGCTATTATTTCACAACTTAAAATTCTTAGACCATTATCTCTTAACTTTTCTAAACAATCATTAGCACTTTTAAAACCACTATTTTTCGCACATAAGAAAAATAATTTATCTGTTTTTGATTTAATTGAACCTTTAAGTGCACCAAAGATTACACTTATTGTTTTTCCTAACCCCGTACTTGCCTCAATAAAGTTGCAATCTTTATTAAGAATGGCTTCTTCACTCTTTTTAATGATTTCACTTTGCCCTTTTCTTAATGAAAATGGAAAAACCAAAGTTTTAATAGATTTTTCTTTTGTCTTCTTTTTATCGTTTATGATTTCGTAAAAATCGATATATCTACTTATTAGAGTGAAAATTTTGATCTCTAAATCGTCAAATTTGTATTCAAAATATTTAAATAATTGTTTTCGATTATTTTGAGATAAGTAAGTTAATCTAATATTAATTTCATCTAAATTATGAATTTTTGCATACATATAAGCATAGCATTCGGCTTGTCCTAAATGCCACTCTTCATTTAAATCATTAAATTCAAATAATGTTGAATTGGTCGACTTAATTTCATCTATGGTTACTGTTTTATCAAGTATGACTCCATCAGCTCTCCCATGAAGAATTACTTCATATATGCCTATTTTAATTGTTGTTTTTAAATCGACTTCGCTTAAATAATTTTCATTTTGCTTTCGCTGAAAATTTCGATGAATTTTTGAACCTTCTTCCATGGTATCAGAATTAAAGATCCTATCATCTATATCGCCTTTTCTAAGTAAAAAATCAACTAATTGATGTACACT
Source organism: Parabacteroides goldsteinii (assembly GCA_963632335.1). GTDB lineage: Bacteria > Bacillota_I > Bacilli_A > RFN20 > CAG-826 > Onthovivens. The sequence goes on along the minus strand of CAVGUA010000060.1, from coordinate 1,816 downwards.
TAATTTAATTATTATTGACATTATTCAATAATTTCACCTTTAACAAATAAATCTCTATTCCCATTATAAAAATCAGAAATTGCCATCATCTTTTTACCAGGTTTTTGAATTGATGTAATTTGAAGAATTTTATCACCTGTACCAATATATAAACCAGTTTTGTCATATTGATATATTCCACCAACTTTATACTGATTATCTACTATTTTGCTACTACCAATTTTATAATTTACATTTTTATATATAAAATAACACCCTGGTTCAGAATTTAATGCCCTAATCTTATTATGAATATTAAAAGCATTATCAGCAAAAGAAATAACTTGATCTTCAGGTTTAATTTTTGCAGTAAATGTTACTAAATCTTCATTTTGTTCAATACCTTTATTACTTCCATTTAAATAATCAGGCAATCCTTCCACTAATGTATCGAATGCACAATCTGCCATTTTCAAAGTTAAAGAATCAAGATTGTCTTCATCATCAATTTTAACTTCTTTTTTATAATACATTTTGCCAGCATCCATTTTATCAACCATTTCCATTAAAGTGATGCCAGTTACTTTATCGCCATTAAGCAAAGCGTATTGCATTGGGGCTGCACCACGATATTTTGGGAGTAAAGAACCATGTAAATTTAAACAACCAAAAACAGGAATAGTTAGCATATCATGAGGAATTATTTGCCCATAGGCCAGTGTAATAATTAAATCAGGTTTTATATCTTTAATAAAATCAAATTCATTTCTAATTTTAATTGGCTGATATACAGGTATATTGTATTTATTTGCTACAACTTTAGTTGGAACTGGTTCAAGTTTCATTTTTCTTCCTACTGGTTTATCAGTTTGAGCCACTATACCGACTATATTGTAGTTTTCCTTTATTAATTTTTCTAAAACAATAGCACTAATTAATGGGGTGCCTAACCATAATATTTTAATTTCTTTTGCATTAATTTCTTTTTTCATGTTTAAAATTATACAACAAATGAGTTAACCATTTAACTTTATATATAAAAAAGATATATAAAAAGATAATTTTCTTGCTATATCTCTTTGCATTTTATGCCTGTTTTGATATAATCTTAGTCGTATCGAAAGGATAGTGTTATGGCAAATATTAAATCACAAAAGAAAAGAATCATCACTAACGAAAAAGCACGTATTAGAAATGTTCATTACAAATCAAAATTAAGAACTGCTATTAAAGCTGTAAAATTAGATGTTGAGAAAAAAGATAAAGAAGCCGCTGCTAAAGATCTTAAACTTGCTGTTTCTTTAATTGATCGTTCAGTTGTTAAAGGTATTCAACATAAGAAAACAGCTGCTCGTCAAAAAGCTGAGATTCAACATTTAGTAAATTCTTTATAAATAATAAAACTTCGCTAACAGCGAAGTTTTTTATTTTTAGAAATTAATTAAGAACAATTCAAAACCATAGTATTTATTAATTTCACTATGTTTAATTGCTCTATCAAGTTCATATAGTTTTTTAAGGGCACTTTTTATTAATTTTCTATCAACGGCTTTAAAATTATTTAAATTTTTCATTACGATATATGGATTTTCCCCTAATTCAGATGCAATTGAACCATAAGACAATCCTTTTTTATTTAAATATAATAATTTATCAAGAAGTATTAATTGATTTACAAAAATTGAAATTAACGAGACTGGATCAACATCTTTTGAAAACTGAATTTCCCTAAAAATTTGAATAGCTTTTTCTTTATTTTTGTGCAACAAGTTATTTTGTATTTCAAAAACATTATTAAATAATGGCATAGCAACAATTTCTTTTACATCATCAATAG
>CAVGUA010000059.1:0-3746 GCA_963632335.1 Parabacteroides goldsteinii | reverse complement strand
CCAGCATTTAGACCTGATAAAGTTATTAATATTGATTGGGATTCTTATGTTCCTTATATTAAGGATTTATCTAAGGTTGTTGGCTATGAAATTGATGGCGTTGAAACTTTAACTAAAGCTTTAAAGGAAAGAATTGAATATTTCCATAATCATGATTGCAGAGTTTCAGATCATGCTCTTGATGTAGTAATGTATGAAGAAACAACTGATGAAAAAGTTGATGCAATCATTAAAAAAGCGCTTAAAGGTGAAAAATTAACTTATAGTGAAGTTGCTCAATATAGGGGATACGTTGTTGTATTGTTAGGTAAAGAATACTATAAACGTGGATGGATTCAACAATATCATATCAAAGCTTTAAGAAATAATTCTGGAAGAATGATGAATAAAGTTGGTCCAGATACTGGATTTGATGCAATTAATGATGGAAGTTTTGCTCCAGCATTAAGTAAGATTTTGAATAAACTTGATTCAACTGGTGAACTTCCAAAAACTATTCTTTATTCACTAAACCCAAGCGATAACGAAGTCTTAGCAACATTAGCATTCTGCTTTACCGAAGAAGGTGTTCCAGGAAAAATGCAACTTGGTAGTGCTTGGTGGTTCTTAGATCAAAAAGATGGAATGGAAAAACAATTAACTGCTCTTTCAAATTTAGGTTTACTTTCTAGATTTGTTGGCATGTTAACTGATTCAAGAAGTTTCTTATCTTATACAAGACATGAATATTTTAGAAGAATATTATGTAATAAACTTGGTCACTTAGTTGAAAATGGCGAATATCCAAACGACATCGAATTCTTAGGAAAAGTTGTCCAAGATATTTGTTTCAATAATGCAAAAGCATATTTTGATGCTACAAGACATGAATAAAATTTATTTAATTGGCGATTCAACTTGTCAAACCAATTTCGAGGATACATTTCCTCAAACAGGTTGGGGGCAATTGTTTCATGAATATGTCAAGAGTGATTTTGAAGTAGTCAATCTTGCAAAAAATGGCCGCTCATCGAAGAGTTTCTTCAATGAAGGATTATTCAAACCTTGCCAAGAAAACTTAAAAGAGGGAGATTATCTCTTCATTCAATTTGGACATAACGATGAAAAAGTTGATGAAGAAAGGCATACAGATCCATTTACAACCTATAAAGCTCAACTTTCTTATTATGTAGACTTTGCTTTATCTAGGAAAGCTCATCCAGTCTTAATTTCTTCAATTTATCGTAGACAATTTATAGAAGAGCATAAGTTAAACCCTAATTGTCATGGTGATTATCCAAAAGCAATGGAAGAACTTGCTCATGAGAAGAATATTCCTTTTATTGATTTAACTAGTAGAACGAAAGAGTTTCTTGAAAAAGTTGGTGAGAGTAACTCTAAATGTTATTTCATGAATTTCGATAAAGGGATTTATCCAAATTATATGGATGGAAAAGAAGATAATACTCATTTAAGAGAAAAAGGTGCAAGAATGGTTTGTGAACTTTTATGCGATGAACTCGCTAAAAATTCACTTCTGAAACATTTAATAAAATAACAAACGGAGCATTTAGAATCAAAATCTAGATGCTCTTTTCTTTTTAACTTGCCGAATTTCACCGAATTAAAATCCAAATTTCACCGAATGAAAAGTCAAAATTTAACTGAATGAAATTGCCAAATTTTACCGAATCAATAAATACAGAATAGTGGTAAATTTATGGAAAAAATTGCATCTTTAAAAAATTATAAACCTAGGATTTTAGATAAAACTTTAGAGAGATATCTAAAGGTATTTGGTGCATTATGTATTAAAGGGCAAAATGGTGTGGGAAAACATGGACTTCATCGTTTCATAGTAGTAGCGAAATTTTAATTGGAGATCCAACGAATAATTTCCAAAATAAACATTTAGCTGAATTATCTCCTGAAAAAATATTGATTGGAGAAACGCCAAGACTTATCGATGAGTGGCAAGAAGTTGAAAGTATTTGGGATGCAACAAGATATGAGGTTGATAAAAGAAATAAAAAAGTCAATTTATTTTGACTGGTTCATCAGCATCAAAAAGTAAAGGAATAATGCATAGTGGAATTGGAGGAATTGTTAGAATCAAAATGTCCACAATGTCTTTATTTGAAACTGGTGATTCTAGTGGTGTCGTTTCTTTAAAAGATTTGTTCAATTCTAATACATTAAATGTAGAAATGGTAAAAAGTTTAACTATCGACGATATTGCATATCTAGTTTCTAGAAGTGGATGGCCAAATAATATTTACACCGCAAAAGAAGATGTAAGTTTAATTCCTAATTCATACATTAATACCTTTTTGGAAGATGATGCTTATAAATTAGATGGAAAGAATTATGACACTCACAAAATGAGTTTGCTTTTAAGATCGTTAGCTCGAAATGAATCAACCACAATAAAATATTCTAAATTGATTGATGATATAAAGGAAAATGAAAAAGAAAAAATTGATGAAGACACTTTAATAACATATTTAGATATTTTTAAAAGATTGTTTCTAATTGATAATCAAGTTCCATTTTCACCAGGTTTAAGAAGTAAACTAAGGATAAAACAATCTGAAAAAAGACATTTTTGCGACGTTTCATTAGCTGCAAGTTTGCTTAAAACAACGCCAAATAAATTAATAAATAATTTAAAAACATTGGGTTTCCTTTTTGAAAGTTTAGTTGAACACGATTTAAAAATTTATGCTAATGCAATGGATGCAAATTTATATCATTACCAAGATTATAATAATTATTAAGTTGATGCTGTCATTGAGTTAAATAATGGTGATTGGGGAGCTTTCGAAATAAAACTTGGTTCTAATCAAATTGATGAGCCAGCGTTAAATCTTATCAAAGTTAAAAAGTCCATAATAAACAATGTCGGGAAAGAACCTGTTTTACTTTGCGTTATTGTTGGCTTAGGAAATGCTGCATATAAAAGAAAAGATGATGTATATGTTGTCCCAATTAATGCTTTGAAAGATTAAAAGAAGTTATAAATTTATTTAAAGAAACAGATATAATCAAAATTTTTTAATATTGAATTATCCAAATATTAATAAAGCAGTTATTACTTTAAAGGCTAAAAATGTAAAATCGTCGAGTATTTTTTAAATGACCAAAAATTTTTAAAATGACCAAAACTATTGTGAAATAACTACAAATGACCAAAAGCATATAAAAATAACTATGAATGACCAAAAGTTTTTGAAATGACCAAATGATGTAATATAATGTTTACAGGGAGGAAATATTTATGAAAAATCCATTTAATATTACATTTGGCGAATTACCATCAAGTCTTGTTTCAAGAGAAAAGGAAGTTAATCTTATTAAAGATACCTTTAATAATGAAAAACCAGATTCTAAAGTATTTATAATTTCTGGCACAAGAGGAAGTGGTAAAACAGTTTTATTAACTTATTTAGCGCAAGAATTTAGTAAAGAAGGATATTTGTGGATTGATCTTAATCCTTTCGAAGATTTAAATGAACAATTAGCTTCTAAATTGTATGATCAAGGGAAACTTAAAAAATTATTTTTACATCCAGAGTTTTCTTTTTCATTTAAAGGCTTAACTTTTTCATTAAAGGGGGATTTTGAAATAAATAATATTTCAACTCTACTTGATAAAATGCTTTCTTATCTTAAAAAGAAGAATATTAGAGTTTTGATTACGTTAGATGATGTTTCTACAACGAATTATGTGAAAAGTTTCATTTTTTCATATCAGCAAATTATTAGAA
>CAVGUA010000058.1:3131-4836 GCA_963632335.1 Parabacteroides goldsteinii | reverse complement strand
CATTAGAAAAAGATTTAACTAGTGGTGTTAATTTACCAACAAATAAGTTTTTAGAAAGAATAAATACACTTAATAAGGAAACTTATAGTTATATTTCTTATTGTAATCTTAAAAAATATATCATGGTATTTTTGATTATTGCTTTATCTTTACTTTATGTAAACTTGAGTGATGTAAATTCTCTTAATTTTATGTTATTTCATTTCTTTTTCTACTTATATATAAACGAAAACTTTGAAAAAATAATGAATTTTAGTAAAAATTATGAAGATTATAAACGTTATAAAGCGCTTTATTTATATTATTTTGGCGATTAATATTATATAATTTTAGAGATGGAATTAGATTTTAGTAACGAAACAAAAGAAGCATTAGATGCTTATTATGATGAATACGTCAAGATTTTTAACAACACTCTTTTAGAGTTGAAAAAAACTAATAACTATATTTGTAGTGTTGCATTTGTTGATAAAGATAAAATTCATGAAATTAATCGTGAATACCGTAAAATTGATAGACCAACTGATGTAATATCATTTGCGTATTTAGATGATAAAAATGAAATAATTAAAGGTGATATTCCTATTGATCTTGGCGAAATTTACATTTGTTATGATGTAGCTTTTGAAAATGCACAAAAATATGGAAATACAATACATAGGGAACTTTGTTTCTTATTTGTTCATGGCTTATTACATCTTTTTGGATATGACCATATGACAAAAGAAGATGAAGAAATAATGTTCCCTTTACAAGAAAAGATTTTAGAAAGGAAATAGAATTATGACTAGAGAAGAATTAGTTGCTGAAGCTATTGGAGCAATGGATCTTGCATATGTTCCTTATTCTCACTTTAGAGTTGGAGCCGCTTTATTAACGAAAGATGGTGAAGTCTATTTAGGGGCAAATATAGAAAATGCAGCATATGGATGTTGCATGTGTGGCGAGAGAAATGCTATTTATAATGCTTATATGCATGGAGTAACTATCGATGACATCGAAGCTTTAGCTATAGTTGCCGAATGTGGTAGACCTGTTTCTCCTTGTGGTCAATGCAGACAAGTTTTGAGTGAATTATTTCCAAAAAACAAACCAATTTATCTTGCTAATACTGATGGTGAGATTAAAGAAACTAATGTTGATGAACTTCTTCCATATTCTTTTGAAGGAGATGACATGGATATATGAAATCAGGATTTGTTGCATTAATTGGAAGACCAAATGTTGGTAAATCCACAATTTTAAATTGCATTTTAGGAAATAAAATATCGATTGTTACACCAAAAAGTCAAACAACTCGAGATAATATTCAAGGAATTTATAATGATGAGGAATCTCAAATTATCTTTATTGATACTCCTGGAATTCATAAACCTCATAATGATTTAGGGGTTGCGCTTGATAAATTAGCTTATCAATCTATTAGAAATTGCGATTTAGCAGTTTTTATCATTGATTCATCAAAAGAATTTAATGATGGTGATCAATTCTTATTTGATCACCTTAAATTTGATTGTCCTTTGTTAATATCTTTTAATAAAATAGATTTAACTAATATTGAATTAATAACTAAGTTAAAAGAAAAATATTCTGGGCAATTTAAAAGTTGCGATATTATCGAACTTTCAGCAATAGAAGGGTTTAATATCGATGGATTAATTAAAAAAATAAAAGAGAAATTACCTGAAGGGCCACAATATTATGA
>CAVGUA010000058.1:0-3121 GCA_963632335.1 Parabacteroides goldsteinii | reverse complement strand
ATATTATGATGTTAATGTAATTACCGATAAAGATTTTAGTTGGCAAATTCAAGAAGTAATAAGAGAAAAATGCCTAAAATTCCTTTCGGAAGAAGTTCCACACGGAATTGCTGTAATTTGTGATGGCGTTAAAGTAAATTCGCGAGAAATTGTTGCTGATTGCCGAATTATTTGTGAAAAAGAATCACAAAAAGGTATTGTCATTGGCAAAGCTGGAAAAATGATTAGAAAAATTGGATCAACGGCTAGAGAAGATTTAGAAAATATGACAAAAAAGCATGTTGTTTTAAATATTGTTGTAAGAGTAGTAGATAATTGGCGTAATTCTAGTAAATATTTAGTAAATTTAGGTTATAAAAAATAATGCAAAAGGTTGAAGGATTAATTTTAAATATATCGAATTATAAAAATTCTGATTGTGTTTTTAATATTTTAACAAATGATAATCTTATATCTGTACTAGGAAAAGGTTCTTTAAACTTAAAAAACAAGACAAATAGATTAAATAACCCTTTTATTTATGGTGAATTCGATTTATATGAAGGACCAACTAAAGGCTATAAGCTTAGGGATTGTCAAGTTTATGATTATTTTAATGAAAAATTTGTTTCGTATGAGGATCATATGATTTTCAATTTTCTAAATGAATTGCTATTTAAGGTTATCGTTAATTCAGGGTCTTACGAACAATATTTAGATGTTATAATAAGCACTTTAAAAAATTACAATACAAATAAAAATAAGTATGATGTAATCGTCATTTTATATAGTAATTTATTTAAAATTAATGGTTTATGTTTGAATACGAAGTCGTGTATTAATTGTGGGAATATAGATGAATTAAAATTTGTTTCTATTGATTTTATTAATGGAGGAACAATTTGTAAGAATTGTAAAACTAATTTCACTAAAATAATGGATTCAAAAGAAATAAATATTTATAAGAAGATTTTTGAATCAAATATTGAGGATTCAATAAATATTGAATTAAATTTAGACAAAGAGATGTTTATAAAAATTATCGATAATTTGAGCTTATTTTTGGTTTCTACTTTAGATATTAATTTAAAGAGTTTGTCATTAATAAAATCTATATAAAAATACACTCATAGTGGGTTGACAAACTAGATTTAAAAAGTATATTTATCTAGTGTTTTTCGGGGAGATTATGAAATGAATAAAGATATTAAATTTGAAACAATTGTTACTCATTTGCAAACTACCGGATACGTGTTCCAAGGATCACAAATTTATGGTGGTCTTTCAAATACTTGGGATTATGGTCCATTAGGAAGTGAGTTAAAAAACAATTTAAAAGAATTATGGTGGAAGAAATTTGTACATGAATCACCAACAAATGTTGGTATTGATGCTGCTATTTTGATGAATCCTAATGTTTGGAAGGCTACTGGTCATGTATCAACTTTTAATGATCCATTAATAGATTGTAAAGAATGTCATGGACGATATAGAGCCGATCAGCTCATTGAAAGTCAATATCCTGATGTTGATGTTAATGGCATGACACAAAGCGATATGAATGAATTTATTAAAACTCATAAAGTTAAGTGTCCTGATTGTGGTAAAAGTAATTTTACTGACATTAGACAATTCAATATGATGTTTAAAACTCATATAGGTGTTACTGAAGATTCAAGTAGTGAAGTTTACTTACGACCAGAAACAGCTCAAGGTGTTTTTGTTAATTTCAAAAATGTTCAAAGAGCGACAAGACATAAATTACCTTTGGGTATTTGTAATGTTGGAAAATCATTTAGAAATGAAATTACTCCAGGGAATTTTACATTCCGAATGAGGGAATTTGAACAAATGGAATGTGAATTTTTCTGCAAACCTGGAACTGATTTAGATTGGTTTAAATATTGGAAGGAATTTTCAATTAATTTTGTTAAATCTCTTGGTGTCAATCAAGAAAAATTAAGATTTAGAGATCATGAACCAGCTGAACTTGCATTTTATTCGAAAGGAACGACTGATATTGAATATCTTTTCCCATTTGGTTGGGGAGAAATTTGGGGAATTGCAGACAGAACAGATTATGATTTAAAACGTCATCAAGACTTTTCTAAAGAAGACTTAACGTATTTAGATCCAGAAACAAACGAAAGATATGTTCCATATTGTATTGAACCATCCTTAGGTTTAGATCGTCTCTTTTTAATGGTTGTAACTGATTCTTACGATGAAGAAGTTTTAGAAAATGGTGAAACTAGAAAAGTAATGCATTTAGCGCCATTTTTAGCGCCATATAAAGCGGCTATTTTGCCTCTTTCAAAACAATTGAATGAAAAAGCAGAACAGGTTTTTAAGGATTTAATTCCATATATTAATGTAACAATGGATGTTACTGGTTCAATTGGGAAAAGATATCGTAGAAACGATGAAATTGGAACTCCATTCTGCGTAACTTATGATTTTGAAAGTGAAAATGATGGATGCGTTACAATTCGTGATAGAGATTCAATGAAGCAAGAAAGAATTAAAATTGCGGATTTAAAAGAATATTTGATGGATAGAACATTTTATAAATAATGAGCGAAAATATTATTGAAATTGCTAATGACATATTAAAACAAGTTAATATCGTTGATATTATCTCAAGTTTTATAAAAGTAACTAAAAAAGGGCGAAACTATGTTGCACTTTGTCCTTTTCATGCTGATACAAATCCATCGATGATGATTTCGCCAGAAAAACAAATCTTTAAGTGCTTTGTTTGTCAAACTGGTGGAGATGCAATAACTTTTGTTAAAAAATACAAAAATTGTAGTTATTTTGAAGCAGTTAAAACCGTTGCTCAAATCGCTGGGATTCATGATGATAGATTAGAAAATTATAGAACTTCCAATAGCAATATTAGTGATGAAACCAAAAAGATTTATAATTGTTTAAGTGAAATTAATAAATTATATGGATTATATTTATATAATACGGATGAAGGTAGACAAGATGCTCTAAATTATCTTCATAATCGTGGCTTGAATGATGAAATTATTAATAAATTTAAAATCGGTTATTCTATAAAAGATGGAGAAAAAACTACTAAAACATTACTAAACAATGGATATTCATTAAAAACCATTGAAAAAACTGGCATTGG
>CAVGUA010000057.1:0-3257 GCA_963632335.1 Parabacteroides goldsteinii | reverse complement strand
GCAAAGTGTTGATGAATTAAAATCAACTTCAATTTCAAGAAGAGTTTCAACAATTAAATCTTTTTACATATTTTTAGAAAGAGAAGGGATTAAGGAAAATTTAGTTAAAGAAGTTATAATGCCAAAAAAAGAAAAACATATCCCAATGGTTTTAAATGAAGAAGAAATTGAAAAACTTCTTGATGCACCAAATCTTGAAAAAGCTAGTGGTATTCGTGATAAAGCCATGCTTGAAATGATGTATGGATGCGGGTTAAGAGTAAGCGAAATTGTTTCTTTGCAAAATAAATCAATCAATTATCAAGAAAAGATTTTAACAATATTTGGCAAAGGAGCTAAAGAAAGAATCATTCCTATCGATGATTATGCTGTTAAATATCTTATAAAATATATAGTTGAAGTTAGAGACAAAATTTCAAATAGTAAAAATTCAACTTATGTGTTTCTTAATTTAAAAGGGAAACCTTTAACTCGACAATATTTCTTTATGCAAATTAAAAAATATGCAGTTGATGCAGGTATTGAAAAAGATATTTCCCCACATACTTTAAGACACTCATTTGCCACGCACCTTTTAGAAAACGGAGCAAACATAAGAACAGTTCAACGAATGCTTGGACATACCAATGCTGAAACAACACAAATTTATACACATTTATCTGAAAAAACTTTACATAAAGCGTATGATTTGTTTTGGAAGAAAAAGTGAACTATAATTTTATAGAGTTTGGAGGCGAAGAGATGAATAAATTTAAAAGAATATTCCTTATAGTCATGGATAGTGCAGGAATTGGTCATGGTCGTGATGCTGAAAAATTTGATGATTTAGGAACAAATACTTTTGGACATATAAGTGAAAAAATGCCTAATGGTCTAAATATTCCTGTATTAAATAGTTTAGGAATTGCTGATCTTGATAAAATAAAAGGTTGTCATGTAGTGGAGCATCCAAGTTCTTTTAGTGTCAAATTAAATGAAGCCAGTAATGGAAAAGACACGATGACAGGTCATTGGGAAATGATGGGCATCAAAACAGTTAAGCCTTTCCAAACATTTACAGATACTGGTTTTCCAAAAGAATTAATCAGTGAACTTGAAAAAGAAACAGGTCATAAAATAATTGGTAATTATGCGTCTAGCGGTACCGAAATTTTAAAAGTTTTAGGCGAAGAGCAAATGAGAGATAATTCATTAATTGTCTATACATCGAGTGATTCAGTTTTACAAATTGCTGCGCATGAAGAAAAAACAGGATTAGAAGAACTTTATAGATGTTGTGAAATTGCAAGAAAATTATGTATGAAACCAGAATGGTTTGTAGGCAGAATTATTGCTAGACCATATGTTGGGACTAATAAAGACAATTTTAAGCGAACAAGTAATCGTCACGATTATACAATCTCTCCAAGCGGAATTACCGCAATGGATATCTTAAAAAATAATGGATATGTTGTGAGTTGCGTTGGAAAAATTAACGATATATTTAATGGAGTTGGAGTTACTGAAACTGTTCATACAACCTCAAATCAAGATGGAATGGATAAAACAATTAATCTTGTTAATAAAAAAGATTTTAAAGAAGGTTTCTGTTTTGTTAATTTAGTCGAATTTGATAGTGAATTTGGACATAGAAGAAATCCATTAGGGTATGGAAATGCACTTGAAGAGTTTGATGTTAGATTAGGTGAAATGATTAAAGATTTAAGATATGATGACTTAGTTATGGTTACAGCAGATCATGGAAATGATCCAACATATAAAGGTACAGATCATACAAGAGAAAAAGTCCCATTACTTATTTATTCACCATTATTTAAAGATGGTAGATATTTAGGTGATAGAGATTCATTTGCGGATATTGGCGCTACTGTTCTTAAGAATTTCAATCTTGATAAAGATAAAACCATGATTGGCGAACCAATCAATGAAGTATTTTAATAATTTAAAAGGGGATAAAAATGAGTAAAAAAATTAAATTATATTTAAATGTTGCTCCAGTAATTTTAGGATTAACTGGAGTTAGTTTAGGTCTTGTATCATGTGGACCAAAGGTTGCTGATAATGTAATAATTACAGATTTTGAAGCTGCATTAAAAAATCATGAAAATAAAACTTTTGTAACTGGTGAGAAAGATCAATTAATCGCAAAAAATATTACTCCTTCAAATGGCCAAGTATATTTTACTTATAAGTCAAGTGATGAATCAATTTTATCAGTTAATAAAGATAGTGGTGTAGTTGAAGCTTTAAAAGAAGGTGATGTTACTTTAACAATTACTGAAAAGAATAGTGGGATTTCAAAATCCATTGAAAATGTAAAAGTCACAGAAGGTGATGAAGAATTTTCAGCCTTTGCTCCTAAAGGTGCTCCATTATTAGCAGTTTATGATTCTGTTATTAATAAAAAAGGATTTACAGTAGCAGGCAATAATACTGATGTTCCTGTTCAATTAAAGGTAGGAGAATATAAATATATCATTTTCGATACTGTTTCAGCTTTAAAATTAACAAATGGATACACATCAGGAGATCAAAAAATTGAATCAACTGCAAACTATTCGTACATTGGAATGCTTACAGCTGGTAATTTTCATTTAGTTAGTAGAACAAAAAATACAGAACCACAAAAAGGCGATAAAATCTTAACATTCATGCAAGGTCAAGCACCAGATATGGCTTTAAAAGCATCCTATGCTGATTTATTCAATGATGATTCAACAAAAATTTCTTATGCACAAGATAATACAAAAATGGCTGCATATTTAAAAGCAGGTATTTTTGAAGGCGAAACATATGATTATTTCTTGATTGCTGAACCAGCATTAACAAGTGCAAAAAGTTCTTCTGACATTGAAATTACATTTGATTTAAATTTAAATGATAAAGTAAAAGAAGTTACAAAAGGCAAATTTGATTATATACCTCAAGCTGGTCTATTTGTTAACAATGATTATTTAAAACTTAAACCAAATTATGTTGCTTCTTATTGGCAAGATGTTAAACGTCAAATGGCTGATGTTTATAAACCAAATATTGACACCGTAGTTGAAACCATGAGTAAATTAGGCGATGTAACAACTCAAACTTCAACCTATGGTTTTAATGCAAATCTTGTAAAAAAATTACAAAGTGGTGGTGCTAATAAATTTGGCGTAGCTAATCCAGATAAAGAAGTTTCTTTAGATGATATAAATGAATTTTTGAGCACAGTTAATGCAGGTTTCCAAATTAATAAAAAATAGTCTAAAATATTAGCA
>CAVGUA010000056.1:0-11835 GCA_963632335.1 Parabacteroides goldsteinii | reverse complement strand
TACATGAACACGCCAATATTTTTCTTTTTTAGACCCTTTAACACTTTACGATTATTAATTTTTATTCCATAAACAATTTTTGTATAACAAAATAAAATTGGTAAAACTATTCCAAAATACAAAATAAAAGCCCAAGCCCTAAAAAAGATATTTTTATGAACATAAACAAAATCTTTTGGAAGTGGTTTTTCAGAATGACCAATCGTTCCAAAATCATCATTTTTTTCATCACTATAATAATAAGTCTTAGATTTCATTCTTCCTAACCTCAGCCAATATTATATCAGCAATTTGTTTAGAACCATTCTTTGTTTTGTCTACATTTTTGAGAATATTCTTTTTTATCTCTTCCAAGAACAAAGGATGCTCATATAAATACTTTACTTTTTTCCTAATTTTTTGTGAATTAAATACTTTAATCCCACAATGTAATTCATCAATAAAAAGTTTAGTAGTTGCTTTTTCAATTGGATGAGCATAATAATCAATACAAACTGGAGTCCCCATAAATAAAGAATCCAAAACTGCATTTGGTCCAGCTTTAGTAATAAATAAATCGCTAGCCCCATAAAGTTCATAAGCTGTTGGGATAAATTTAAAAACTTCTAAATTTATATTATTTTTTAGCTTATTTTTCTTTTTAATAAAATAGTTATAGCATTTTTCGTTTTTGCCAGCTATCAATAAAATATTTATAGGAAAATCAACTTTTAAAAGTTTTTTGCAATATTTCTTTGCTTTAGCTGAAGCATATGCTCCATCTGCAATGCAAATTGTAAACCTATCTGGAATATTGTATTTTTTTCGATATTCTTCTTTCGTTCCATTTGCATTTTGAATTTCTTCTCTTGCTGTAAAATAAACTTGCCTAATATTTGAATAATTAAATTTTCTATGTCTAATTGCTTCATCACATGCCATTTCATTATTATTGATAAATAAATCACTACGATTATCCCACCACATATGAACATTATTATCAGGATTATACGTAATAACTATTAAGTTAGGCATATATCTTTTTTTAAGCTCAACAGCACAATAAGTTATAAAGTAGTGAGTGGAAATTATGACATCTGGTCGATACTTTCTCATCTCTGCAACTGTGGAATCAGATGCTTTCTTAAATATTGTTTTATGGACTAAACGCATGAAATGTTTATTCCCAACACCCTCTAAAAATACAAAAATCCCCATGCCAAAAGCTTTTGATTTATTAGTAAGTTTCGTGCAATCGCATAAAAACTTTTCGAAATCAATTCTTGTCTTTTCATTACCATCTTTCATTACTTCAACGCCAATCAATTCAACTTCGTTTGGATAATATGTTTTAAGGCTTTCTTCAATAGCCTTCATTGACATTATATGACCCATCCCAGATTCAATATACGTTAATAAAACTCTTGGTTTTTTCATTAAAAATTTCCCTTTAAATATTATACCAAATTCTCTTCCAGTAAAAAACCAAGCTTTACGCTTGGTTAATTTTACTTTTGAAGTGCTTCTTCAATAGCCAATGCAAGTTGATCGGGACAACTTGTTGGTTTATTACGACACTTAATGTCTTTCAATCTATCATGAACGTCTTTAAGATCTGCACCTTTGCAAAGAGCAATAATTCCTTGAAGATTTCCTGGGCAACCACCAACTACTTGAATATCTGTGATTTTATTGCTATCTTCATCCCATTTAACTGTGATTGTAGATGAGCAAGTCCCAACACATTTATGAGTATATGATTTTTCCATTATTTAACAATTTCTCCATACATTTCACCAAAGCAATTTCCAGCATTGGATTCATCTGTATCAATATGCATTGCAAGTTTATAACTTGGGGAAACTCTAATTACAACATCATCAAAAATAACATGTCTTCCTTCTCCGCCAGTCTTAACTTTAACAATTTCACCATTTTCAACACCAAATTCTTTAGCATCTTCTGGAGTCATATGAACATGACGTTTAGCAACAATACAACCTTCGCTTAATTCAACAAAATTACCATTTTCTGGATTAACAATTTTGATTGGAGCGCTTCCTTCAACATCACCGCTTTCTCTTAATGGTGCTTTAACCCCTAAAGTTCTTGCGTCAGTTGCACTTACTTCAACTTGATTTAATTTTCTGCATGGTCCTAAAATTGATACACCTTTTATAGTTGATTTTGGTCCAACAAGATCTAATTTAGTATTTGATGCAAATTGACCTGGTTGTGATAATTCTTTTTTAACACTTAATTCGTAACCTTTTCCGCACAATAATTCTAATGTTTCTTGAGTAACATGAATATGTCTTGCGCTTGTTTCTACTAAAATTTGTTTAGCCATAAATTTCTCCTTTTTAAACACTAATATCTTAGCACTTTTAAACCACGATAATTAAAAAAGATTATTAAATATTGAATTTTGTGCTCATTTTTTATATCATATTATGCGCTGGGGGAATGGCGGAACTGGTAGACGCGTACGTTTGAGGGGCGTATTAGGTAACTAGTGTGAGTTCGAGTCTCATTTCCCCCACCAGAAAACTTAAAACTAAACTTGGTAATTAAATTTATCAAGTTTTTTATTTTAAAAATATTGATTCAATCGTTATTTTTTCACTAATGCTCTTTAAATCTATAGTCATTTGGCGTTTTCCCTGTCACGGCTTTAAATGTTCTATTAAAATGACTTTGGGAAGAATAACCTAAGTAATAACTTATAGAACTTAATGACTTATCCGTATATCTTAAAAGTCTTTTTGCCTCTGCCATTTTTTCTTTGGTAATAAAATCGTATAGATTTTCACCGGTGTCTTCCTTAAATTTGGTAGATAGGTGAGATCTACTAATGCCTAAATCTTTGGCCATATTTTCGGTTGTTATTGGTTTTGATAAATTTTTTTGTACATAATTAGCAACATCTAAATATAAACGAGTAGGATTTTTACCTTTTCTAATATAATTTACTTTTTTTGCGTAATCATAGACCATTCCAAATTGGAGTTCATTAATTTTAGCAAGATCATCGAGTACCTCACATTTTTGAATATACATATCACTTAAAGTTAAAGCATCTTCTGCATTCATTCCACCATTAATCGCCGCTCTTGAAACTAAAGTTGTAGTAACAATAAAAATATTTTTTATTTGACGTAACTGATTTTGCGCAATTTTTCCACTTCTCATTGCTGGCGCATTTGATAAATATTTTTCTAAAGCTTCTACGTCACCTTTAGAAACAATATATTGAATAGCTTTTTCAATAGAATATGTATTATGTGTTTCAATAGGATTTTCAGAAATTTTATTGTCAACCTGAGTTTTTTCTATAACTTCTTGAATTAATTTCTGTCTATCTTCAGTTAAAACAATATCTTTTAATTCGGTTTTTTTGCCACTCAAAACATAATTAAAAACACAAAGCATTTGTAAAATACTATCATAAGGCATTGGAATTATACTTTTCATAGAAATGATAAATTCATCTATTTCTTCAATTGGAATATCTATTTTAAATACAATTTCTTTTAATTCTTGATCTGAATATGGGATCTGCCTTGTTGGACCAACCACTATTTTTGTTTTTTCATAATTTACAATCCCATAATAAGAAAAATATGAATCAACATAACTTCCAACACTGTCTTCAATCAAATTGATTTCGTTTAAACATAAATCTATAGGATCCTTCACAAGTTTTACGACCGAATGATAAAAAACTCTTTCTCCATTAACATAAATTCTTATTGGGATACCGCTTAAATTTCCCATTACTGTACAAACATAATTTAAATCAAAATTTTGCATAATATTTTTCCTTTAATACAAATATGTCATATAAGGAACAAATGTGCAATACTAAAATTGAATGAAAATTATAATAAAATCAGTTAAAGAGGTCCCTTTATGGATATTTTGAAAATATTGAAGTCTATGACTCCCGAAGAAAAAGCCGCCTTAGTTCAAGGTACTGATTTCATGTACACAAATCCAATTCCAAGATTAAATGTGCCATCAATGTGTTTATGCGATGGTCCTCATGGTGTACGAAAACAATTAACAGAAAAAGATAATGGTGTTTCTATTTCAGAACCAGCAACAGCTTTTCCAACTGCTGCAACAGTTGCAAATAGTTGGAATAAAGAAAACTTATATAAAATGGGTGAAGCAATAGGGGAAGAATGCAGATATTACAATGTTAATATACTTTTAGGTCCTGCAATCAACATAAAAAGAAATCCTTTATGTGGCAGGAATTTTGAATATTATAGTGAAGATCCACTACTTACTGCTGAACTTGCTTCATCATTTGTTAATGGACTTCAATCAAAAAATGTAGGTGCATGCTTAAAACATTTTGCAGCCAATTCACAAGAAAACTATAGATTTAATGGCAACTCTGTCATTGATGAAAGAACCATAAGAGAAATTTATTTAAAGGCTTTTGAAAAAATAATTAAAGATTCAAAACCAGCTAGTGTAATGTGCGCCTATAATAAAATTAACGAAGAATATTGCTCAGAAAATAAATGGTTATTAACTGATGTTTTAAGAAATGAATGGGGTTTTGAAGGATTTGTTATGACTGATTGGGGAGCAGCAAACAATAGAATTAAGGGGATAAAGAATGGTCTTGAACTTGAAATGCCGGGAAATGTATCGTTTTTAAGGAAACAAGTATTTGATGCAATTAAAAATGGCGAACTCGAAGAAAACTACATAAATTTAGCGTGTTCAAGAATTCTTGGGGCAATTAATAAATACGCGACAAATGAAAAATTTGAATGTTTCAATATTGAAAATCACAGTGTCATTGCTGAAAAAATAGCGACAGATTCAGCTGTTTTATTAAAAAATAATTACAATTCACTTCCATTAAATAAAGATAATGAAATTTATATAGTTGGAGAATTATTCGAAAAAATGCGTTTTCAAGGATCTGGAAGTTCAATGATCAATCCTACTTCGATTATTACTCCAAAAGATGCATTTAATAAAAGAAATATTAAATACACTTATAATAAAGGTTATAGAGCATCAGAAATTAAAACTAATAAAAAATTACTAAATGCAGCCATTGATGGTGCGCAAAAATTTGATGAAGTGGTTATCTTTGCTGGATTAACGGATTCAACAGAAAGTGAGGGTGGCGATAGAAAAAATATGTCGCTTGCACAAAATCAAATAGATTTAATAAACACATTAATTAAGCAAGATAAAAAAATAATTTTAGTACTATTTGGAGGATCACCATTCGAACTACCTTTTGAAAAAGAAGTTGAATCCATTTTACATATGTATCTTCCAGGACAATATGGAGGAGAAGCTTGTGCAAAATTATTGTTTGGAGAAGCTTGCCCTTCAGGAAAACTTGCAGAAACATGGCCAGAAAAATATGAAGATGTCTTATATGCAAATCAATATAGCAAATCAATCCAAGAATTATATAAAGAAAGCATATATGTAGGATATAGGCGATATGGCAAAACAAGCATTAAACCAAAATATCCATTTGGATTTGGATTAAGTTATACAAAATTTGAATATTCAAATTTCAAAGTAAAAAAAAGCGATAATAAAATCGAGGTATCTTGTTCTATTAAAAATGTTGGAGATTATGACGGAGCAGAAATTGTTCAACTATACGTCAAAAATAATGAAAATTCATATGTATTTAAAGCAGAGGAAGAATTAAAGGCCTTCTCAAAAGTATATCTACAAAAATTAGAACAAAAAGAAGTGAAAATGTCTTTCGACTTAAATGACTTATGTTATTATAACGTCGATGAACATAGATGGATTTTAGAAAGTGGCACATATGAAATTCTTGTGGCTGCATCTTCAATAGATATAAAGTTCAAAGAAAAAATAGAGGTCGTTGGAGAGGTTATAAAATCACCATATTCACAAGAAGTCCTTGAGGAATATCAAACACCAAAAGAAGTTAGTGATAAAGTATTTGAAAATCTGATTAACCGGAAAATCCCTGAAATCCCAAAACTGAAACCATTTAATATTGATACAAGATTTGGAGATTTTAGAAATACAGTGAGTGGAAGATTGTTATTCTCTATGGTTTCTATGGTCTCAAAAATTCAGCTAATAAAGGCGAAATTTATGAAAGATGGAGTTGAGAAAGAAAACAAAATTAAAGGCGCTCATTTCTTATATAAAATTTTTGAAACAAATTGCATTAGGTCTCTATCATTTTCAGCGGGAGACTCTATGCCATATAATTTAGGGGAATTCTTTGTAGATTTTGGAAATGCACATTTTATAAAAGCATTTAAAAAACTATCAAAACCATATGTTGCACCAAAACTTCCAAAAAACGAAAATAAGGAGAACTAATTTTATGAAATCAAATTCAAATTTATTGTCTAGTAAATTCTTTAATTCGAGAATTCACTCACAAAATGTAACAGCTAAAGAAAAATGGCTTGGTTATTTATTGGGTCCATGCGGCGCATTACTTTTGAATGCTGTATTAGCCACATATTTAAATGTTTATTACACTGATGTTTTAAATCTTACTGCACTTTGGGGTGGACTATTTTTAACTATATTTCCAATAATTTCAAAAATAATTGATGCAGTCACAAATGTCATCATGGGATATATCATTGATCGTACAAAAACAAAACAAGGAAAGGCAAGACCATGGATTTTGCTTTCTGCTCCACTTGTAGCAATTACAGGCGTATTATTGTTTACAGTTCCTCAAGGAAATGAAACTTTGCAAGTAATATGGATAATGCTTTCATATAATTTATTCTATTCATTTGCTTATACAATTTTTAATATGAGCCATAATTTAATGGTTCCACTATCAACTAGAAACACAATCCAACGTGGCAGTCTTTCTGTTTTTAACCAAATTGCCACAATTATGATGAGTGGAATCGTTGTTGCTTTAGTATTTCCAATGGTTGTTATGCCTATTTTAGGAATTGACAAACACTTATGGATTATTGTTATGAGTGTTTTAAGTATTCTTGCACTACCATTTACATTGGTCGAATACTATTTTACAAAAGAAAGAGTTACCGAAGAACAAGTAGATACAGAATCCAAGAAAATCCCATTTAAAACACAACTTAAAATTGTTTTTGGTGACAAATATTTGTGGATTATTTTCATTTATTTCTTTGTTTATACCATTGGAGGACACTTTAAAAACATTGGCTTAGTCTATTATTGTAACTATGTATTAGGCACATATAACGATGGAATAACCCAAACATTGGTTTCTGTAATAGGCGGAGTCCCTATGGGAATTGGCATTTTCTTAGTTTGGCCACTTGCTAAAAAATTTGGTAAAAGAAATGTTACTATGTGGGGTTTTGTTATTTATGCACTTGGCAGTTTAATTTGCTGGTTATTCCCTACAAATTTATATATTGTTCTTGGAGGGCAATTTATTAAAAATATTGGCGGGTTACCATCTGCATATGTATTTATGGCTTTATTTGCTGATTCATTAGATCATCTCGAATGGAAAAGCGGTGTCAGATGCGATGGACTTGCAATGTCTGTTTATAGTGTTATTGCTTGCGCTTTAATCGGCGTATGTACTGGAATTTTTAATTTACTTTTAGCAAACACAGGTTATATTGCTCCATATATTGATGCTACTGGTAAAACCATTGGTGCAGCTCAACCTGAAGCAGTTAAAAATGCTATAACTTTCTGTTTTGTTGGTTTAGAAACCATTACAGGATTAATTCTTGCAATATTACTTGCTTTCTTCAACGTTGAAAAAACAATCAATAAAAAACAAAAATTAATCAGAGAAAGACAAAAAGCTGAATGTGAAAAGAATGGACAAATTTGGATTGCACCAGAGATAAAAGCTGCACAAGATGAAGAAAAGTTCATTCTTGAAAATGAAAAAGCATTTGCTGAGTCATTAAAAATCAAATGTGAAAAGAAACACCTTAACTTTGAAGAAGAATTAGAAAAACATAATAAAGAAGTTGAAGCTAAAAAAGCTAAGAAACTTGAAAAACAACACCTAAAAGAAGAAAAAGAAAAGCAAAACAAAGAAGCTTTAGAAGTTAAAAAGTTAAGAAAATTCGAAAAACTTTCTAGTGAAAAACAAACAAAATTAAAAGAACGTCAAGCAAAGAAAGATGAAAAAGAATCTATAGCTTGGGGAAAAGAAAAACAAAAAGGTGAAGATTACTATAAGAAAATACAAAATGAACTTTTAGCAAATTCTAAGTAATAAATGGTAAACAATATGGAAGCAATAAATATTAGAACAGAATATATGGTTAATCCATTAGGATTAGGGGAAACAAAACCAAGAATTACTTGGAATTGTGTAAATGGAGCAAAACAAACTGCCTATCAAATAAAAACCATAATTGACAATAAGGAAGTCATAAATGAAAAAGTAATTTCAAGTAAAATGAATTACACTTTTAATCAAGAATTTGAATCAAGATCCATCATTTATTTTCAGATTAAATTATGGGATGAAAATAATGTAGAAGGAGAATGGTCAAAACCAAACTACTTTGAAATTGGCTTATTATCAAAAAAGGATTGGAAAGCAAAATGGATTGCAGGTAATTATAAAGTAAACAAGAAAATAAGATATCCTGTTGATTGTTTTAAAAAAGACTTTAATGTTAGTAATATCAAAAAAGCTAGATTATATATATCAGCTTGTGGTCTTTATGAAGCTAAATTAAACAACCAAAAATGTGGTACTTTTGTCTTAGCTCCTGGAGCTGTTGACTATAGAATTAGAGCCCAATATCAAACTTACGATATAACTAATTTAGTAAAAGAGGGGAACAATAGTTTAACAGTTGAATTAGCTGATGGATGGTATCGTGGGTCAAGCGGATCAAAAGGTAGAGTTAATACTTATGGAAAACAAACAAAGTTTATAGCTCAACTTGAAATTTTAAATAATGATGGAACCATTCAAACAATTGTCACCGATGATTCTTGGAATTGGTCAAATGATGGACCAATAAGATATGCCGATTTAAAAGATGGTGAGGTTGTAGATGCTAGAAAAACACCATCATATTCTTCTAAAGCAATAGTAGTCAAAGAAGCTATTAATTTAACTGCATCGAATAATTTTGAAGTTAAAGAAAATGAAATTTTTGAACCAATTAAAATTATAAAAACCCCAAAGGGAAAAACTGTTTTTGAATTTCCACAAAACCTTGCAGGTTATATTGCTTTTTCTCTTAATGCCCATGAAGGACAAAAAATCCATATAACAATGGGGGAAATGTTAGATTCAGAAGGGGAATTAACTTTAAAAAATATTCAATGCACATTTAAAGGAAAACAAAGTCCACTACAAGAAATTAATTATACTTGTAAAGAAGGTGTTAACAAATATAAGCCAAAATTTTATTATGGAGGCTTTAAATACGCACAGGTTGATACAGATATTCCATTAGATCTCAAAGATTTCAAATCAATAGCTGTTTATAGTGCATTCGAAGAAACATCATCGTTTGATTGCTCAAATCCATTATTAAATCAATTCTATAAAAATACTTTATGGTCTTTAAAAAGTAATTCTACTGATGTACCAACGGATTGTCCAACAAGAGAACGTATGGGTTGGACTGGTGATAGCGAAGTATTTTTCAATACCGCTTCATATATGGTAAACTATGCACCATTTGCAAGAAAACACGTTCGTGACATTTTTGATAGACAATGGAAAAGTGGCAGACTTCCTCAAATTGCACCATATTCGCATGAAGATTGGTTTATGTGGGTAATGAATGGATCTGTTGGATGGGCTTGCGCTGGCGTATATATACCCCTTTATTATTTTAAAAGATATGGTGATGATAGATTACTTAAAGAAAATTATGAAGGCATCATACAATATGCTAATTTCATGATAAAACGTGCGGGTAAATGGGGTGGAGTTTATGCAAAACATGTCCCAATGTCTCATAAAAATAGAAAATATTTCGTCAATTGTGGTCAATCTTTTGGGGAATGGGCTGAACCAGAAGATGTCATGGCATTCCAATGGTTTGATTTTGCTGCACCACACCCTGAAGAATCCACCGCTTACACTTATTTCACATTAAAAAGAGTATTAGAAATAGCAAATATTTTAGGAAAAAACGATGATAAACGTTTGATTAAAATCAAAGAATATAGTGAAGGTGCAAAAAGAGCTTATCAAGAAATGGTTACTAAAAAAGGCTATACATTAGATACTGATAGACAAGCAAAACTTGTAAGACCTCTATACATGGGTTTATTAAATGAAACTCAAGAAAGTTATGCAAAAAAACGTTTAATAAAAGCATTAGATAACTATGATTGGAGATTAGGTACTGGCTTTTTATCAACTCCGTTTATATTAGATGTTCTTGCAGATATCAATGTTGAATATGCATATAAAATATTAGAAAACGAAAAACTTCCTGGATGGTTATTTATGGTTAAACATGGAGCAACAACTATTTGGGAATCATGGGAAGGAAATGCTACATCAGAAAAGGGATTAGCATCACTAAACCACTACTCTAAAGGAGCAATGTGTGAATGGCTTATTAGAGGTATGTGTGGCATAAATATCTCAAGAGAAAATCATTTTATAATTTCGCCAATTGTTGGAGGAAAAGAGACTTATGCAAAAGCAAGTTATGATAGCATTTATGGAAAAGTTTCTTCATCTTGGAAAAAAGAAAAAAATAAGGTAATTTATGAGATTGAAATTCCATCTAATACTACTGCAGAAATTATTTTAAAAGATAAAAAGTACATGTTAGGACCTGGAAAATTCAAATATGAATTATAGAAATTATTTAGTTATATAAATTTCCTTTTTAAAATGTTTTTGATCAATTTCAAAAACATTTTTTTGAGCAAGTTTTTCTACATTGGTTAATGCAATTCTTGTTTATTTTTTTGATTCAAAACAAGGAAAATAATTTAGTTTTATATCTTCATTTTTAGTTAAAACTTATAACAAAAAAAGCAAGATAATAATTACCATTTAGTAAATTAAATCTTGCTTTTATTTAATTAAAATTTATTTCAAATCTTCAAAATATTTTATTAAAAGATTTGCGCCTTTAATAACATTTTCTTTACTTGTAGCAAGGTTGACTCTCAAGAATTTTTCTGAGCTTTTGCCATAAATTGAACCACTACAAAGAATTAATCCGGTTTTTTCTCTTATATCACTAGTTAATAATTTAGGATCGACATCATATTTACTTGCATCAACCCAAGCAAGATATGTTGTGTCACTAACATATGTTTTTATTTTTAAATTTGAATTATTTATTAAATCAACAAATGCTTTCTTATTTTCATAAATATATTCATTTAATTCTTTAATGTATTCATCGCCATGAATTAAGCATGTTTTTGTAACTTCTTCGCCAAAAATATTAGGTTCACCAATCTCATCAGTATTTATTCCTCTCCAAATCTTATATCTTAGCGATTCATCGAAGGTATATACACAACCTGTTTGAATTCCTGCAATATTAAAAGTCTTTGACATTGAAACACATGCTATTCCAATTTCTCTTGCAGTCTCACTTACACTTAAAAAAGGGATATATTTTTTCCCCGGAATTACAAAATCACTATGAATTTCATCGCTAATAACAAGAACATGGTATTTTTTAGCAAGTTCTGCAATTTTAATTAATTCCTCTTTTGATAATATTTTACCAACAGGATTTATTGGGTTGCAAAGTATCATCAAAGACACTTGCTTATCTTGCATTTTGTTTTCTAAATCAACAAAATCAATCGAATAATTGTAATTTTCATCGTATTTTAAGATAGATGTTTCAATAAAACGACCATTATTAATAATTGAACTATAAAAAC
>CAVGUA010000055.1:0-4397 GCA_963632335.1 Parabacteroides goldsteinii | reverse complement strand
ATAAGTTACGTTAGATAAATCAACTTCTTCTAAACTTGATGCATTAAATGCACCACTCATAATTTCAATATTTCCTGCAAAAGCAATTTTTTTAATATATTCATTTTCTAAAAATGCTTCACTATTAATAGATTTAACTGTTTTACCATCTATTTCAGAAGGAACAACGACTTTACTAGCATTTCCTAAATATTTAGTAATAGTTATATAACCATGAGGTCGATCTTCATCAACTAATTTATATTCAAATAATGACCCAGGATTTTTTAAGACTTCTACTTGATTATTGGTGTAAATTGTTCCATATATTGATGAAACAAAAACAATGGCATAAATTAAAACAGTTTGAAAAATTCCATAAAACGTTAAATCTTTACCCCTAACTTCATCTTTATTAACATATTTATATTTATTTATTACACCATCATTTTCGACATAAAAATCTTTAAAAATTGCCTTTTTAATTCTTATATTGCAACTTTCAAATTCATCTTCTTTTTTTATTTTGACTTTTTTAAAATCGTGATAAATTTCTTTATCAATTGAAGTTACAAGCTCGCCTTCTTTATCTAAAAACTCAATTAAAATAGTTGCGTTAATCAAGTCTTTTTTCTTAGCTGGTACTATTTCAAAATAAGTCAAATCATCCTTAGAATCTTTTTTAATTTTTGTTTTAAAAGTCAAATAATCTTCGATTTTAATTTCTTTTTCTGTTTTATATTCTTTTCTATTATCTTTAATTTCATCAAGGATATCTTTTTCTTTGCTTTTATTTTTCTTAATAGTTTCTTTACTCTTATTATCTTTATATTTAAATACATATTTTTTATTCTTAAAATAAAGGAATAAGAAGGCTAAAACTGAAGCCACAATAAAAACAACCACAATTACAATGTAATACATCTTTTTATCAAACAAAAAGTTCATTAATTCTTCTTGAGGAAGGGAATTTTCAACTTCATTCGAAGTAAAAACTGTAAAATTAATAAAAACTATAGGTAAAACCGCTAAAATGCCTAAAAGAATAGAGTAAATAATTTCTTTATATAAAGGTAAACGTTTTAAATTGTCGTTTTCGAAAACTTGATCATTAATTTGATTGAATTTAACTTTAAAAGAAGTTGCTTCATCAGGAAGTTTAACTAAATATTCATCTTGTTTACGAATATTGGTATCTTTAACATTTATAATTTTCAAGAATTTTTGGTCTTTAAAACAAGTGATATCAAAATTAACATAATCAATATTTTCATTTTTAGATAATGTTAAAAATCTATTTTTCCCATATTTGAAGATTTTATATTCATGAATGAAATTTGCATAGATTTCATCAGTAGAAAATATAGCAAATGAAACATCATCTGTTTTAACTAATGTGTCCTCAAAAAAATCCTTCTTATATTTTGGTCTCAAGAACAAAAATAGAAGAAGTAGATAAATTATAATTGATGCACCAACAAGAACCCCTAAAACTAAATAATTCATGTTACGATTGTAACACATAAAAATTATTAGTCATTTTAAATTACCGATTAAATGGCTATTAATGTCGTTTTAATGCACACTATATGCTTTTATGTTGATTAAACTTATATATCGGTAATTGAGAACGAATTATATCTTTTAAATACAATTTTGTATTAAAATAAAGAAATGAAACTTAAAGACAAAGAACTTCATCAAATATTAATTGCAATGGCAAAATTATATGGAGTAATCCGTAGCGATGAAATATATAAGGTATTAAAGACTTATTATCCTAATATTCTAAATAAAGATATTTTTGCATATTTAAAGAAAATTGCAGATATTGCTAGATATGATTTTTTTATTACTGAAATTGAAGGTAAACGAAATAAACTACTTTTAGTTAATTCATTTATTGAAGATACTACTGATAAATTTGTTTACCAAACAAGAGACAAAGCACCTTTATATATCCCTAGTACAATTGAAGAACTTTTAAAGTATCGTGATAATTCATATTTAACTGAAGAAGAAATTAAATCCTATAACGAGCTTAGAACATTTCTATATGAAAATATAGTTATTAAAAATAATGAAAATAAAGATAAAAAGATCGAGATGATTATTGATAAAGTCCACCAATTTATAAAGGATGGAAGAGTCTTTATGTATGAAGAATATACTGATAACTTTCATAGAAGAATATGTGTTCCAAAATCTAAATATTCTGAAGCACAAATTATTTGTTATACTCTTGTTTACTATACAAAATCTTTCGTTTATAAAGGACATTCTTTAAATGAAGTAGACTTAATTTCTCGTGGTCAATTAGCTCCAAATGGTTCTAAAACACAAGAGAAAAAAAGTAAAGGCAAGATTTATTATTAAGCATTTCCGCAAATTAACATTTTCCCTAAAAAGAGATTTGATTCTAATGTTCAAATAGTTAAAAAAATAAGAGCTTAATTAAAAATCTATAATGAAAAAGTGTTGCTGCAATCAACACTTTTTCATTAGTGAATATGATTTTCTAAAAACTAATATCTCAAACAAAAAGGCGATACTCTTTTTCAAATACCACCTTGAATTTTTAGTTTTAGATTTATTAGATCAATCCCATTCTGCGCCAGTAACAGCCTCGAGATCGACATCCTTTGTTTCATGAACCTTTGTAAGAAGGATAACAAGAGCGATAACGATAAAGAGACAACAAACTGCAAGACAGAGCCAACCCATATTCATGAAGTTTTGACCAACAACGATGAGGGCCATACCAATGAGTGAACCGGCAAGGAGCATGAGTGACATAACGCCCATAACTGATGCACGAAGTTTTGATGGAGTACTTTCGGCAGGAATTGTAAGGAAAAGTGTATCTGACATTGACCAAAGACCACCAATTGAAATTCCATAGAATGCACCAGCTGCGAAGAAGCCCCAATCAAGTTCTGAAGCAATGATGAAGAGTGCAAGCATAACAGCAGTAAGTGATCCAAAGACAAGACATGATTTCTTTCTACCAAGTTTATCAGAAACAAATCCAGCAAGAATTGTTGTAGCACCATTAAAGAGTGGGAAAACGATAATTGCTTTTGAAACTTCATCAACTGTCATACCACTAGACATAATTGTTTCATAGTAAGATGTATAAACTGTAGCTGCTGAGAATAAAATTGCGGCAATAGCAACGTATCTAGTTTGCTTATGTGCGAAGATGAATTTAATAGCATTGAAAACGCCACCTTTTTTAGCTGTTTTATGTTTTTTATCCTCTTCTTCTTTAGCTTTTCTTTCTTCATCAGTCATACGGAGATAACTAAGTCTTTCATCGATGAAAACTGGGGTTTCACGAGTGAAGAATACTGAAACAAGACCAACAGCAATTGCAACAATAACAGGAATAAGATAGACCATTCTCCAAGCGGAGAGAGCGCTTCCTTCAGGCATAAAGATAGTTCTTAAAACACCAATAAGAGAAACAGAAGCAAGTGCAATACCTTTTGTTACGAAACATAACGTTGCACGCTTCTCTTTTGGCGCAACTTCCATAATATAAAGAACTTGAACATCATTAGGCGTAACAAATGAAAGAATAATAACACCAAGAACATAGACAAGGAAATGAGGTGCAATCATGATGATAAACATACCAATTCCAAATACGCAGGTATTAATCATTAAGAATATTTTTCTTCCATAAATATCACATAACGATTTATAGAATGGTGCTGCAAATAAGAAAATAAGTGAGAAGACACTTGTAATAGCCATTGTATTGATAGCTGACTTATAAGCAGGATCATTTACGTCACGTGAAGTAATGTTGAAAAAGTCAAAAATAATCGACGACTGCATCGCACTATTCATATTGGAAGTAATTTCGTCAACAATGTAGATAATTGCAATGACTACGACAAGCATTCCAAAATAATGTGCTGGAACAGGTTTTGCTTTAACGCGTTCCCATTTACGAAGCTCTTTAGCTTCTTTTGCTTTTTTCTTTGCCAGTTTTTCCGGCGACAACTCTTTGCTCATTATTAACCTCCTGAGTTTAGCATTCATTATTTTTAATGAAATCTAAAAGTTTTTCCGTGACCTGTCCACTTTATAAATTAATTAATAAATAACGAATACATCGATATATTTTGTCGTTTTAAGTATTTTTAATTTCTAAAAACCCACTACTAGTATATTAAGATACTTCTTTAAAATTAAAATATGTAACGAATGTACCAAAAGAAATACTTCTTAGGTCCCTAAAATTGAAAAATTAAATGACTAAAATATATCTATCATTTATTGATTAACACCATTTTGCTTATTAATCTATTCTATGTCAATATAACGAAAAGCAAAAAATTATAGCACCAAAATACAAGTTTTAATCACGATGTTATAATTACAACATACTGTTGTTTATTGTATGAAAT
>CAVGUA010000054.1:0-2355 GCA_963632335.1 Parabacteroides goldsteinii | reverse complement strand
CCAATGAACCTTTGCTGAACCTTTAAGCGTGTGATATTATTAAAGTGCAAAATAACAGAAATAGAGATAACCTTAAAAAATATTTTCTATTTTATGAAAAAAATTTGAAAACTTTTTGAATTCCCCCCCTATTAATAGTGAAGGGAGAAAAACAACTAAAAAAATGAACACAAAAGATTTTTTATTACAAGTTAGAAAAATCGAACATGAAATTAAAATTAAAAGAGAACTTCTTAATTCTTATGAGAAATTAAGTTTATCAGTATCATCTCCTAGATATAGAGAAAA
Source organism: Parabacteroides goldsteinii (assembly GCA_963632335.1). GTDB lineage: Bacteria > Bacillota_I > Bacilli_A > RFN20 > CAG-826 > Onthovivens. The sequence goes on along the minus strand of CAVGUA010000054.1, from coordinate 2,067 downwards.
AGAATATTTTAATCCAAATAAAAATAGGGAAGCTCCATTTTTAAAGTGGATCTATAAAAAAGATGAAATAGAAAAAGAAATAAAAGATCTTGAAGAAAAACTAGAACAAATTAAAGACGATATTATATTGCAAGTTGAAACTATCAAAAATCCAGAACTTAAAATAATCATAATAAAACATTATTTAGAAGGTTTTACGTTAGAAGAAATAGCTTCAATGCTTTATGTATCTAAATCAACTATTAAACGATATCATCATAAAGCAATAGTTTTATTAAGTTTTAGATAAATACTAGATAATCAAAGGAAGATGAGTATCACGACGAATTTTACAACTTGTATCGCTTAATTTGACCAGTACTTGTTGAACCACTTTTAAAATATTGAACAATAATTTCATTAGGCACTTAAAGAACCAAATTTTATGACACATGATTAGCAGGATATTCAAAAATTGCATCTAATACTAAAAACACTTTAAATTACTCGATTAAAAATTGAGCAGCAGAGAGCAGGTCTGAGCAGGGGAAAGCAGTTGAAAGCAACTAGATTCATCCGCTACTATATAATCAAGAAATTATTAAAAAGATATAGAAACTATTTAATTATTTGATCAGATTTTCTAATCCTTATTTTCAGAAAATTAGAAAAAAATTGATTGATAAATTTAGTTATATTATTATATAAATGTAAGAAAATCTTACAAGCGGGGAGGAAAATTATATGCCTATTGATGTATTAACTTTATCAACAAAAGGGCAACTAGTATTGCCAAATAATCTTAGAAAAAATATGTCTCTTGCTCCTGGAGATAAACTTGTAGCATATTGGTCAAATGGATCAATCGTATTAAAGAAACTTGAATTGCCAACTGAAACTGATTTTGAAAAAGAAATTGATAAAACTGTTATGTTTGCGAAAGAAGTTGGTATTAAAGAAGAAGATCTAACCGATACAATTAAAGAATATCGAAAAGGATAGAGGACTAAATGAAAATAGTCATCGACACCAATGTTGTTATATCAGCTATTTTCTTTAAAGGCAAACCATTTGAGCTTTTAAAAATTGTAATTGATCATACAAATGGTATTAATGTTTATGCTTCTCCAAGTATAATTTCAGAATATATCGAAATTTTTAACAGAATGATTACAAAGAAAGGAAAGGGTAAACCAGAAGTCAACCCATTAGATTTCTTTATAAATTCATTATCAATTATTGCGGACTCTAACTTAATTAAGGTTTCACGCGATATAGATGATGATAAGTTTATATAATGTGCTTTTAATCGCAATGCTCTTTATATTGTAAGCGGCGACAATGACTTATTGGATATTAAAGAATATAAAGGCATAAAAATTGTAAAAGTTGATGACTTCCTTAGAATTATTCAAAGAAAACAATAATAAAAATTTTCGTACTCAATTAATAATTTAGATTTTAATATTATTTATAATAGTCAATTCATTTTTTCAAATAAAAAATTTAGAAACCAAATCTAATTTATTTATTTTCTTCTAGTATTTTTTGAACATCTTCTTCTGAATAAATTCCAGCCTTTTTTGTTTCTCCTTCCATTTCATTTGAAGAAGTTTAAGCGCACATATTGCGCTATTTGCAATAATAACTTCGTCTCCATTTACAATAAAAGATACACGATCACCTACGCCAACTTTTAAGATTTTTCTAATTTCTTATGGAATTGTTATTTGACCTTTTGTCATTACTTTAGCTTGTTCAATATAAACATTGTTCATAAGATTACCTTATATAGAAAAGTAGGGATTTCCTTGCTTATTTAATAACTTAATTTATAAAATAAGCAAATTAATATTAGTAATAGGAAAATTTTAATAATATCTTTCAATAAGAAAAAATTAAGAAATTGAATCTAATACAGAAAATGCTTTAAATTATCTAGTAAAAAAATGAGCAAGATGGGCTGTTCTGTGCAGTTCAGACTACATCTATTTTCTACTATATAACCTAAACTTTAAATAAAAACTTACTCTAAAAACTAGATATGCCAAATTGTTAAAAAAGTGGCTAAATATCTAGTTTTTTTAT
>CAVGUA010000053.1:0-8809 GCA_963632335.1 Parabacteroides goldsteinii | reverse complement strand
ATCGTATCAGAGTGCACTCCTGTATCGTGGATCAAGTATCTTATTTTTATCGGTAAAAATTTTAACACATTCATTTTAAAAAGCAAAATTTTTTCAAAAAAACGCTAGGATAGTATTTTACCAAAGTGTTTTAAGTATTTTTGTTTCACATTTATATTTTAATAATAAAATAGATAGTCTTGATTGCACATATTTTCTTAGAATATAGCTTAATTAATTTAGACATAAAAAAATCTGATACCTAAATACCAGATGTTAGTTTTAAAATGGTGCCCAGTACAGGACTCGAACCTGCACGGTTTCCCAATGGATTCTAAGTCCATCGCGTATACCAATTCCGCCAACTGGGCAAATCTTTATTTCTTTAAATATTATAAAGATTTATCGCAAAACTTCATCAATTATTATTAAATTGTGAGCAAAAGTTTTTTCAATAATCCAAATGCTTTCTTGCTACTTAAAGAAAGGTTTTCTAGATAATCTTTCCCTGTACCTTCAAGTGTGTCACTTATGCATTTAATTGCAACACATGGGACTTTATTTCTAATACATGTCCTTACAATTGCGGCTGATTCCATATCGCAAATTGTTGCATCAAAATCTTTAACTAATTTTGTTTTAAATGCTGTGTCATAAATGAATTTATCGCCGCTAGCACAAATCACAGATGAAATAGTTGGCATTAAATCGACAACTTTTTGATTCAAATATGAACTTGTTTTCATATAAACATCATTCATATCGAGATATTCGCCAACTCTAGTTCCATCAATGTTTGAAGCATCAAAATCATAATGAACTACCTTCTCAACTAAAAATAAATCTTGCACTTTTAAGCCTGGTTTTAAAGCTCCTACAACACCATAATTTAAAATATATTCTACGCCAAATATAGAAATCAAAAATTGCGTTCCTGCACTTGCATCAATTTCGCCATATCCACTTCTTAACACATAAATCTCATTATTATTTATAATGGTTTTTAAAACCTCAAAACCAGTAACATTAATTTCTTCTAATTCAAAAGAATTATCTTCTAAGAAAGAAGAAAATTCATCTTTGACAGCTACAATAATTCCTATTTTTTTCATCATTTTTCCTTATAAATCTGTATATTTAGTTGCTTTTCCTTTGCATTTTTCAATTGGATACTTTCTTTCAGTCTCTTCAAGCTTTCTTTCGACTATTTCTTTAATATCAACATTCAAAACATGAGCCATTTGAATACAATAATTAATTACATCAGCAAGTTCATCTTCAACATGTCTTATATCTTTAATTTCATCAGACCATTGAAAACACTCTAAAAGTTCGTTTGCTTCAATACTAATTGATTTAGCAAGATTACTAGGAGAATGAAATTGATCCCAATCTCGATCACTTACAAACTTAACTATCTTTTCTTCTAATTCTTTTAATGAATCCATATGATAATTTTATCCTTTTTAAAACTGCTTTTCAGTAGAAAACTATCTAAGAATTGGCTTAGTTTCTTCTCTTAAATAATTAAGTAAATCTATATTATCTTTAAAGAAAGGACTTAACTTTTCATATACCCATTTATGATAATTATTTAACCAATTCAATTCTTCATCAGTCATAATTGTTATATCAAGTGCTCTTGTATCAACTGGAACGCATGTAATAGTTTCGAATTTGTAAAATACTCCCATTTCTGTTTCAAAAGCTGGTACGCAAAGAAGATTATTTTCAATTCTTATCCCGTATTTATTCTCTTTATAAACACCTGGTTCAACAGTTGTAATCATTCCAGGAACAAGTTCATAAGAATCATCTCTTTCAGGAACAATTCTATATCTAAAACCATTTGGGCCTTCGTGCACATTTGAAATATACCCGACACCATGCCCAGTTCCGCACTTATAGTCTAATCCTTCTTTCCACATTATTTCTCTTGCTTTAATATCTAAAGTAACGCCACAAGAATGTTCAATAAAGACCGAAGTTGTTAAAGCAATGACTGATTTTAAAGTCAATGTGTAGTCATGAATATATTCCTTACTCAAAACTTCTTTTAAAGGATAAGTTCTTGTTGTGTCGGTAGTTCCGCCATAATATTGACCACCACTATCAACTAAAAGTTCTGTATCATTAGGTGTAACAAGAGAGCTCTTATCTTTAGTTGGCCCATAATGCATTTGTGCAGCGTTAGGTCCTACCGCGGCAATTGTTGAAAAACTTAATTCAAATAAACGTTTGTTTTCCCTTCTAAATTTCTCAAGCTCTTCGCTATAATCAAATTCAGATAAGTTTTTATTTAAGTTATTTTTTAAGAAATATCCAAATTTTACCATTGCGACACCATCTAAAATTTGAACCTCTTTTGTATTTTCTATTTCAGCAGGTCCTTTAACACATTTCATCAAATAACTTGGGTTTTTCATATTAATTGAATGCTTCAATTCGTTAAACAACCTTGCATTAATTCTTGATTTATCAACAAGAGTAACAACATTTTCATGAGCTTTTAAAAATTCTACAACTTCATCATATTCATGAATTTCAATGTCTTCAATCTCAAAATCTATTTTCTTTTTATTTATAAATAAATGATTTCCATAATCTTTTGATAAATATAAATAGGAATAAAAAACTGGATTACAAGCAATATCATCACCTCTTAAGTTTAAAACCCAAGCAATATCATCTAAAGTCGTAATTAAGTTTGCTTCAGCTCCATTTCTAGAAACTTCATCTAATATATTTTTAATTTTTTCTTTATAGCTTAAAGTATATAAACTTTTATCTAACGCAAAAACTTTTGAATCAGATAAGCTAGGTCTATTTTCAACAAGATAAGAATAGTCTTTATCAATAATTTTATCTTCTTTTTTATTAACCAAAGATTCATATATTCCTTCACTGGCTATTAAAGTATTTAAGCCTAAAGGATATAAATTTTTTTCTTTTATAAATTTATTTAAAGGAAGCACGCCTTTTTCACCTATTTTCATTAAAGTAACATCACTGCCCTTTAATTCTTTTTCGGCTTGAATAAAAAATCTTCCATCAGTAAAAAGATATGCATTATCTTGAGTAACTAAAAGATCTCCAGTATCTCCGCTAAATGGACAAAAATATAATCTTTCAGCCATATAATAATTAGCAACATACTCATTATCGTGAGGATCACTAGTTAAAATTAAATATGCTTTAATTCCATCCTCTTTCAATTTATTTTGCAATTTTATTAAATTCTCTTTTTTAAACATAAAATTCTCCTTAAATCCTTATATATTATATGCTTTAAAAGTTTTTGTAGTAGAAATTTGCAAAAGAAAAAGCCTGATATAATAGGCTATCAGACTCTTCTTTATCTTAAGTAACTCAGGAAAAGAAATAACATTACTTAACTTCAATAAATTGTGTATTATCAGGTTTAACTGCTTTTGGTACAACGATATTTAAAATACCATTTTCTAATGATGCATTAACTTTTGAATTATCAACATCACCTAAATAGAATGATCTTGAACCTTCGGTCACAAATCTTTCTTTTTTAATAAAGTGATGGTTGCTTTCATCGTTAACTTCATCTTGCTTATATGAAACTGTTAAAGTTCCATCATTTAAACTAACTTTAACATTTTCTTTTTTAATTCCTGGCATTTCCATATCAACAACGAAACTATCATCTTTTTCTTCAATATCGGTTTTCATTAATCTATTACCTTTTTTAGTTTCAATTGGCATACCAATAAATGCATCAAATAATGGATCAAATAATGATTCTCCTAATTCATGATTGTTTTTCTTATATTGTTCGTTCATAATTTATACCTCCATATTTTAGCACTCGTATTTCCTAAGTGCTAACTATATATTATCACAAAGTTTAGCACTGTCAATAGTTAAGTGCTAATTTTTTTTAAATTTTTTTAAGCACAAAAAAAGTAGGCCTAAATCCTACTTTTTGATTATAATTTGATATCTTTTTATTCTTCAACTGGTTTCTTTCTGAAAACTGAGAAGCCATTTACAAGTGATGCTAAGCAAGCAACAATTAATAAACTACCATCAACCATACTACCAGCATGTACAGAAATTACCCAACTAGATAATGAAATTTCAAGACCAGCATTAATTAATTGAATAATACAGAACATCAATACAGCAGTTCCACATTCAAAAATAAAACTCAAGAAACTTAATCCTTTAAATTTGTAAGCTAATAAATTCAAAACTACAGCTGCACAAATAAAACAGAACATACATAAAACAGGAATTGACATACCATTAAATCCACTACCACCAAAAATAGCTTGGAAACCAGTAATATATCTAATATCTGTTGTAGTAATGCAACCTTTTAATTGAACAAATGGTGCAAAAAATACAAATATACATGCGATATCTAGTATTAAACTATATGAATTTGCTTTTGATAAGAATTTTTTCATACATTCACTCTCCTTAAATCGTCTAAAATATTATATATAAATAAGGTAAAAAAATACACAACTTTTTATCTTTACAATTTGATATAAAAACAATCAAATGAAACTTAATTAAAGACATCCGCTTTCGATTAATTTATCAATTTCTTTTGCAACTCCATCATCATAATTATTATCAATAATATAATCAGCATTTTCTTTAACTTCCAACTCTGCATTTTTAACAGCCACAAATGAAAAACCTTCGAATTTCATCGACAAATCATTCCCTGAATCACCAAAACAAATAAAATCGCTTTTCTTCAAATTCAAACTTTTTGCAAGTTTATCAATGCTCTTCCCTTTTGAAACACCATCACTTGTAATTTCTATATTAGTTGGATCACAAATAACAATATTTATTAATTTATTAGTAGATAATCTCTGATAAGCTTCTTTTATACTATTTTCATCTCCGAAAATATCAAATTTATAAACATTTTCACCAGATTCTAGTATGGTTTTTTCAAGATCAGAACTGAACTTTTTGTCTTTCAATGCAAAAGCATTCATAAACAAATCACAAAACTTTCTATTAAGTGGCGTCTCTTTAAATACTAAGATATCTTTAAAAAGTAGCTGAACGGAGAGATTTAAATCATTCGTGGTTTTTAAAATTTCAAGGCTGATTTCATTTTTAATTGGATTTTCATATATGATTTTCTTTCGATTGTTATCGTATATTACCGCTCCATTAAAAGCTATAACATATTTTAAACATTCAATATCAAAAAACTCAGAAGGAATTAATGGAAATGACCTTCCAGTGGCAATGATTAATTGCTTATCTAATTTATACATTCTATTTAAAGTTTCTTTTGTTTTAGAACTTAAACATCTATCTTTATCTAATAATGTACTATCTAAATCACTAACAACATATTTATACATATCCAACCTACTTTGAATATTTATACATGAAGAAACCAATACTATAAAGTAAAGCAATAAACATAGATGTAATCGATGATGCTAACCCAACCTTCCCTTCAGTTGCAATTATTCCTAAAATTGATAGACAAAAACCAACAAATATAATTACTGAATATGTACCTAACAATTTATAATGCTTTACAGGTTTATTTAAGAATAATTTAATTCCTGCAACACCAGCGAAAATTTTTGCAACAAGTTGAATAATTCCAACAATTGTTAAAAATACAACGTTAACAGTTGCTGATGCTTCGCTAAAATCTTTAACAAATTCATAAATTGAATAAACTCCTAAAAATAAATACGCAACACTAGAAACTAAAAGCATATATCTACTTGCTGTTTTTATTCTTGAAATACTTTCCCAATTTTTAAATATTTCTTCATTTGTTTCAGATAATAAAGGTTCTTCACTATCGTGTGTATAAAAAGTAATTTTATTAACTTTTCTTCTTATTTCTACTGCAAGTTTTGTATTTCCAGAATCATCAAGGAATAATAAAGTAACTGCTTCCCAAACAAAAACCCATGCAGCTATGTCTAAAACTTCGCTTAAAATCTCGCTTTGTATCTCATTGTCAAATTTTATGTAATTTTTGCAAATAATCATAAAAAGTAAAATCGTAATACCAATAAGAATTAAAATACCTGAAAAAACTTGTTTATTTAATCTCTTTTTCCTTGAACTATATCTTCTAAGCTCAAGAGTATTATTAAAAGTTTCCATCAAAACCTTTGGGTTATAGCCTTCATAATCATTTAAAACTAAATTTATATTTACTTTATACCCGGCAGGAATATTTTCTATGATGGAATCCATAGTTTCTAAAACATCTTTAGAAAATTGTGGATTATTAGGATTACCAATTTCTTTATCTAATAAATCATCGGTAGAATCGTAATTTAAATCGATATCAATAATCTTTTTTTCTTTATCTAAATAATAATATTTCTCAATTAATTCAAGTTGTCTTGAATCGCTACTGACTAAACCTTTAAGCTTTTTCTTTTTCATGCAACAATTATAAAAAATAGAGACATAAAATAAAACAAAAAATATTTTTAGAATTTTAGGTTTATTTAAGGTTCATAGTTTAGACTACAACCATAAAGATAGGAGGTCAAACTATGGTAATCAATGTTTTTAAAAGATATGAAATGAAATATTTACTAAATAAGAAGCAATATGAAGCTATCAAAAAAGAAGTTCTTAAAAGACTTTCGCCCGATGAATACGGAGAAAATACAATTCAAAGTTTATATTACGATACTATAGATAACCGCCTCATTCGATCATCTTTAGAAAAACCAATCTTTAAAGAAAAATTAAGATTAAGATGCTATAACCTTAACGATAATAATAAAGATATATATGTAGAAATGAAACGTAAATACAATGGGGTCGTATATAAAAGAAGATTATCATGCAAGGAAAATGAAGCAGAAAATTTATTAGAAAATAATTCAAATAAAACTCAAATTGGCAAGGAACTTGATTATTTCACTAAATTTTATGGAAAACTTGTTCCAAAAATGCTCATTATCTATGATCGAGAAGCTTATTACGATAAAAATAGTCAATTACGTGTAACTTTCGATAAAAATATTAAATATCGTAAAAACGAACTTAACTTTCACACAAATTTAGATGGCGAAAGTTTATTACTTGAAGAAACAATTCTTCTAGAACTTAAAACAGATGCAGCATTACCATTATGGCTTTGCGAAATACTTGATAAAGAACACATTGTTAAAACTTCTTTTTCAAAATATGGTGCTGCATATGAACGTGAATTCTATAAATTAGAAAATGAAAGGAGTAATGAATTATGTTTGAATCAATCTTTAGTGATGGCACTGTAACAACAGTTAGCTTCTTTATAGTATTAGGTGTAGCCTTAGTTGCTGGTTTAATATATGCTTTCTTAACAAGCTATAAATCTAAATCTTCAAGAAGTTTCTTTATATGCACAGCCTTATTACCAATGGCTGTTGCAGCAGTTATTGCAATTGTAAATGGCAATTTAGGAATTGGGGTTGCAATTGCTGGCGCATTTGGTCTTGTAAGATTTAGATCAGCTCCAGGAACGGCAAAAGAAATTGCAATTATCTTTATTGCAATGGCAGCAGGTCTTGCATTTGGAACAGGATATCTTGTATATGGCGCAATCTTCTTACTTGGTTCAGGAATTATTCTCTTTATCTTCGATAGAATTATGTTAAAAACAAAGAGTTCCAAAAGCAAAGAAAAAATCATTAATATTACAATTCCTGAATCACTTGATTACACCACAGTTTTCGATGATATCTTCACTGAATATACCACTTCAAACGAGCTTGAAAAAGTTAAGTCAGTTAATATGGGAAGCATGTTTAAATTATCATATAGAATCACTCTTAAAAGCTTAGAAAACGAAAAATCAATGATTGATGCAATTAGAACTAGAAATGGTAATTTAGAAATTCAATGTGCAAGAGCCGATTTAGAAGATAAAGAACTATAGATTGAAAATACATTAGCGAGAGGTATGAGCTAATGCATTTTCTTTATCTATAAGAGATGAAATATAGGTTTCATATTTTCATAAGTACAAAATTCTTTAAAACCTAACTTTTTTTAAATCTGTTTTAGTCTTCTATTAAATACTTCTAAAACTATTGCTGAAATTGCATATGAATGTGGTTTTTCAAATAGTAGTTATTTCTGTGAACTCTTTTCTAGATACTATAAAACTTCACCAAAAAAATAGAAATAATTAAATTTCAAATTCTTCCAAAAACACATTTTGTTTTAAATTAGATGTTTGAAAACGCTTTCTTAAATTTTCGAAAACGCTTTCATATTTAATTTATTGCAATTTTGTATTATTACAATATTGCTTAGAAAATTAAGCAACGAAATGAATAGGAGGTATAAGTTTTATGTTATTAGAAAGATTATTTGAAGAACAAGAAAGCAATGAAAGCGAAAATGCTGAAAGTATTTTAGAAAGTGAAAATTCTAAAGAATCAGTTATTTCCATTTTTAATTATTTAAACACAAGCGATATTTTCTAATTTGCTTTTCAAAAAGAAGTTATTAATTTCAAGGGCTAGTTATTAGCCCCTTTTTGTTTGTTTAAAGTACAAAAAAAAGTCGATTAAATATCGACTAGTTAACAATTTGATGGTGCCGGCTGCCGGACTCGAACCAGCCACCTACTGATTACAAATCAGTTGCTCTACCAGATGAGCTAAGCCGGCATATTCGTGGTGGGCGCTATTAGGATCGGACTAATGACCTCTTCCGTGTGAAGGAAGCGCTCTCCCGCTGAGCTAAGCGCCCATCGGATAGCCAACAATGTATTTTTTAAATATGGTGGGCCTTAATAGACTTGAACTATCGACCTCACCCTTATCAGGGGTGCGCTCTAACCAGC
>CAVGUA010000052.1:0-18484 GCA_963632335.1 Parabacteroides goldsteinii | reverse complement strand
TATTTATACCATATCTAATTATTTCATTTTTCTGATTAACATAAATACATTCTAAAATAGTCTCTTTTTTATATTCGTTTCCAATACAAAAATGAAATTCTTCATATGTTTCAGGAAGAATTTTTAGTTTAAAATCACCAAAATTTAATACTACATATCCTTCTTTGGCAGTAAATTCTTTTAAAATTATTGTGCTACCAATTTCTTCTAATTGCTCTTTCATATACATTCATTATATTATCGTAAAAATTCTTTTCACTAAATTTATCTATTGATTTAAAAGCTTGTTCCTTGATTTCAGATAATTTTTTATCATCTAAAGTAAGAATTGAATGAAGTTTAGTTGCAAATTCATTATCTTCCATGAAGAAGAAACCTGTCGCTCCATTTTCAATAATACCAACAAGATTATTATCAAATCTGCAAAAAATAGGAACATATGAAGCCATTGCTTCCATAAACGTTAATCCTTGAGTTTCGCTAATTGAAGCGCTTAAGAATAAATCACTACATTTGTAATAATATTGTGTTTCATGCACATCAACTTTTCCCACAAATCTCACTCTATCATCTATATGGAGATTTCTTGCCATATCTTTTAAACTTTCAAGTTGTGGACCATCACCAACAAATAAAATCAAGGAAAAATCTTCAGGATATTTTTCTAAATATTCAGCATATCCTCTTAAAATTACATCAAAACTCTTTTCTTTTGCAACTCTTCCTAAGCAAAGTAAAACTTTATTTTTATCGGCAATATTCCATTTTTTCTTGATTTCTATAACTTTAGGATTATCATTTTTAACATCTTGGAATCTTGAAAAATCAAATCCAGTAGGAACAACGTTTATATATTGTTTAATTGCAATGCTACGTAAATAGTTTAAAGTTTTTTCGCTTGGAGCAATAATTTCAGTTGATCTTTCCATATCGCTTCTTGAAAATTCTCTAATTGTCCATTTTGAAAATCTATCAAAATAGCCTTTAGTTGCATAATATGTATAATCTTCAAGCATTGTATGGTATGTATAAACTACAGGTACATCAAGTTTTGAAGCAACAGCAAATCCAAATTGTCCAATTGTGAATGGCGTATTAATATGGATAATATCTAATTTTAAAGACTCCAAAACTTTAAAAGCTTCATTTGAAAATAATGGAGAAACACGATACCCATATAATTTTTTAAGTTCAAAACCTTTAATTCTTAAAACGTTATCTTTAAACCCTGCATTTTCTTCGCTTCCAGTTGTTACAATATAACAATTATGCCCTCTTTTTATTAATGACTTGTATAATGAGTCAACACTTGTTGCGACACCATTAATTTCAGGAACATAAGTATCTGTAAATAATGCAATATTCATATTACTTTTTATCCTCTTTATTTATATCTTCATCTTCAAATTCTTCGTTTTTATTTTTCTTTTTCTTAATGTAATTCATAATCTTTTCTTGCTTCTCAACTACATTTGTTTGATAGGCTTTATCACTACTAGCCTTACGTTCATCAAATGTTTCCATTTGAATTGTGTAATATGTTTTCTTATCAGCACTAATAAATTCATCTTCTTGAGACCCACGAGTTCTATAAGTGGCACTTACAATACCAGTAATAAGGAATGGAATGTGGAAAGTCATAAATCTCCAAAGAAGCATAACTGCATTTGTTCCACCACTACTTTCAAAATTTTCTGCATTAAAATAACTATTAAATAAAAGATAAAATACGTATTCACTAATACCACTAGATCCTGGAAGAGGAATTAATCCAGTTATCATTTGATGGAAATTTGTATAAACAATTGATAAAAATAATTTATGTATTATTTCATTAGTGGTTTCAAATTCTTTAAATCCATTCAAAGCTAAACCACATATGAAAGGGTAAGAATCAACTATGGCAAGAGCTAAAAAAGTTAAAATTGAAACTAGAATTGTAAATGGAATATTTGATTGAAGACGCCTAAATTCAATACGGAAGTTTTCAACCTGCGTATTAACATTTAATCTAGTTTCATCAGGCTTTTTAATAAGATGTAATTTTGCGCCAAAATTAATAACTTTTCCCGTAACAAAACTTTGAAATCTAGTTGAAGTCGACATGAAAATCAAAAGAACAATAACTAACAAATTTAACCCAAAGCCTAAAATAATAAATAATACAACTGGAATAGGAATTTGTTGTCCATTGATTACGATATTAATAGTTTGCAAATCTAAGAAATCCTTAGCATGAGTAGAAACACTAATAATTCCCATCAAAATTAAACATGATTGATAAACAATATACATCATTACCATAACACTTGCAGCATTGCTGACTGATATGCCTTGTTTTTTGAATGTATAAATTTGAGCAACTTGCCCACCACTTGAACCAGGAGTTATTCCATCATAAAAAGTTCCAATAGCTTTATTTGCGATAGCTCTATGATAATGATAATGTTTGCTATATAACTTAACAAAGAGCCATAAAATAAATGAATTTAATAAAAAAGTTCCAATAATTGCAAGACATAAAACTGCAAAATATGTAAAGTTCATATTTTGGAACAATTTAAATACTTCTCCAGCTGTATTTCCTTGAGTTAAAGATACAGCTAAAACAACACCAGTTACAATCAAAATAAATAACAAATAACAGATATAAGTTATCTTTTTCTTTTTTCTTTCTTTTGCTTCTTCTTCAGGTGTTTTTTTCTTCTGCTGTCCTAATGAATATATATCTTTTTCACTAATTTTTTCGTCTTCTATTTTCATGCAACTATATTACCATAAATACTCTTTACATGGTATTTACTTTAATTTATGGTTTGATAAAATATTGTGTATGTCGAATTTTAGAAAAGCAATGAAAATTTATTTAAGAGGATGTAAAGTTATGTACTTTACATATTTTATTTTGCTCTTATTTACAACTTTTATTTCTTTACTTTCAACTTATGGAAGTAAAGTTTTAATTGATATTTTAACTTGTCAAAGCCAAAACGGATTAGGATATAATTCCGCAATTACAATGGAACAATTAGTTCTTTCTAATGGTTCAGATAATATTCTAGAAAGAATATTTATCAATATATTTGGAGGAATCGAGTTTTTATCTACTAACATTTGGTTCTTTGCAATTATTTTATTTACTTTTACCTTTATTAACATGGGATTTTTGTTAACTAGACTTATAATGCGTAGTTATTATTCATCAAAATTCTCAAAAAATATGCAATCAGAACTTTTCTATCATATAGAAAGACTTCCTTACTCAGTTATTAAATCAATGCCTAGTGGTGATATTTTACAAGCTGCAACTAGGGACGAGGAAGTATTTAAAGGATTTATTGCTCGTGATATGCATATGATTATGTATACCGTTTATATTGTTTTATTTTCATTTATATTACTTGCAATCACAAACATGAAACTTGCATTAATTTCATTAACTTTAATGCCATTTATGTTTATTTATGCTTTCTTCTTAATTAAAGAAGTTAGAAAAAGATACAAGATTACTGATGATAGTGAATCTGAAATGTCAGGAAAAATTGAAGAAAATCTCTCTTCAGTAAGACTTGTAAAAGCTTTTAACAATGAAAAATTTGAAATAGATAGTTTTGAAAGTTATATTCAAGACTATAGAGCAAAATATATGAGATGGAGAAAGCTTAGTGCATTTTTCTTCTCTAGTTCTGATATTTTTGTTTTTAGTCAAATCGCTTTAACTACAATTTACGGTTTCTATTTATATTATCTTGGTTCAAAAGGTGATCCAAATGGCATTAGTCTTGGAACATTCTTTGTTTCATTTACTTTTACTAATATGATGGTTTGGCCAATTAGAGATCTTGCAACAATTCTTTCAAATCTTGCAAGAGCAAATGCATCTCTTGAAAGAATAATTATGATTTTAGATGAACCAATGGAAGATTTAACAAGCGGAGAAACGCCTAATATTAAAGGTGATGTCGAATTTAAAAATGTTTCATATATGTTTTGTGATTCAAATGAACCTGTTTTACAAAATATTTCATTCAAAGTTAATGCTGGTCAAACAGTAGCAATTATGGGTAAAACTGGCTGCGGAAAAACAACTTTAGCCTATCTTTTAACAAGACTTTATGATGCATCAAGTGGCGAAATTTTAATCGATGGAATTAACATAAAAAATATTCAAAAACATTATTTAAGACAAAATGTTTCTACAGTTCTTCAAGATCCATTCTTATTTTCAAAAACAATTGAAGATAATATTAAAATCGCAAAACCAGATGCAACACAAAAAGATATTGAATACGCTACAAGTATTTCGCATATTCATGATAATATTCTTCAATTTAAAGATGGATATAAAACTCCAGTGGGTGAAAGAGGAACTACTCTTTCAGGTGGGCAAAAGCAAAGAGTCGCAATTGCTCGTACTTTAATCACGGAAGCACCTGTAATTATCTTTGATGATTCTTTAAGCGCAGTTGATACTGAAACAGATTTTGAAATTAGAAAATCACTTCAAGAAGCAAAGAAAAAGTCCACTACTTTTATTATTACACATAGAATTTCAACAGCAAAGGATGCAGATCTTATTATAGTTCTCGAAGATGGAAAGATTTCTGAAATTGGCAAGCATGAGGATCTTGTCAATAAAAAAGGTCTTTATAAGAGAATTTATGAGATTCAAACAAAAATGGTATAGATTATGGCAGAAGTATTTCAAGAAGAAGACAAAATAGAGAAAGTTAATATTGGAATTTGGAGAAACGCTTTTAAATATCTCCTTCCACATTGGCCATTAATTATCCTCCTTGTTTTTGGTATGGCAGGAAGTGCTTTCTTTGATAGTTCATTTACTCCAGCAGTTAAACTTGCATTGACAAATTCAGCAAGTGGTTTTGCTATGACCAATAGCGTTTTTGAAGTAATGCTTGACCTTAATATTCTTGGTATTCATTTTAGTGTTTCATTCTTTTGGTTAGTTATCGTTTATATAGCACTTATTTTGTTTAGAAGTATTTGTATATTTATTACCTTCTTTACAATGAACTATTTTGAAATGACAATAATGACTAATTTAAGAAGAGATGCTTTCAAAAAGATTCAAGAATTATCTTATAGTTATTATGATAAAACTCCTTCGGGATGGTTAATTGCCCGTTTACAAAACGATGCTGCAAGTATTGGTGATGTTATGTCCTATAGTGTCCTTAGAGTTTTCTGGATTATTATGGATTTAATCTTCACATTAGTTACGATGTTTGTTACAGATTGGAAATTATCTTTAATTATTCTTGCAACAACTCCTGTTATTGGAATTTTAACTTTATTCTTAGAAAAACAAATTCTTAAATATCATAGAATTGCTCGTAATGCTTATAGTAATTTTGTTAAATGGCTTGCCGAATGTATTAACGGAAACAAAACTATAAAAACAATGGCAATTGAAGATAATATTTATAAAGAATGCGATGACACAACAGAAGATGTCTTTAAAAAGAGATTTAAAGCTGGTAAAATCAGCGCTCCATATTATCCAGCAGTTAACTTAATTAGCACTTTAACAACTGCTATTATCATCATTGTATTCCCAATGTTTGGCGTAAAAGATTCAATAACTTATAGCATTGGAACTTTCATTATTTTCTTAGGATTTGTTGGTAGTATTTATAATCCAATTGGAGAATTTAGTGAAATCATAAGTGAATTAATGTCGACACAAGCGAGCGTTGAGAAAATATTTAGTTTAATTAATACTGAACCTCAATTAGTTGATAGCCCTGAAGTTATAAAAAAATATGGCGATTTATTCCATAACAAAACTGAGAATTTTGAAAAATTATATGGTGATATCCACTTCGATCATGTTTCATTCTCTTATTTAAAAGATGTAGAAGTTATTCATGATATGGATTTAAAAATTGAAAAAGGAACAAGTTGTGCAATTGTTGGAGAAACTGGTTCAGGAAAATCCACTACAGTTAATCTTCTTTGCAGATTCTATGAACCTACTAAAGGAAAAGTATTAATTGATAGCGTTGATTATAAAGAAAGATCAGTTGGTTGGATTAGAAGTAATATAGGTTACGTTCAACAAACTCCATTTATCTTTAAGGGAACTGTTAAAGATAATATCAAGTATGGAAAACATGATGCCACAGATGAAGAAATTATCAATGTATGCAAACAATTAGATATTCATAACTTCATTATGTCCTTAAAAGATGGTTACAATACATTCTTTAAAGATGGTGGTGATGAATTGTCTCAAGGTCAAAAACAACTTATTTCATTTGCTAGAGCTTTAATTAGAGATCCAGCAATATTAATTCTTGATGAAGCAACTTCTTCAATTGATACTGAAACTGAAGCAGTTATTCAAAAATCAGTTAATAAAATGCTTGAAGGAAGAACATCAATTATTATTGCTCATAGATTATCAACAATTGTTGATTGCGATAGAATCTTAGTTATGAAAGATGGTGTAATTGTTGAAGATGGTAACCATGTTTCACTCATGAATAAAAAAGGTTATTATTACGAACTTTACATGAACCAATTTAAAGAATTGGACGTTGATTCACAAATTGAAACTTATAAAACACAAATCGAAGGAAAGAAAATTATTCTCTAACCATCGAGTAAAAATCACTTGTGACCATAAAATTGTCATAAGTGATTTTTTATTTTTGGAATTTGTTAATGGTTCCTTTTATTTTATAAATAATGGATTCGCATCTTTCAATTGATAAATGTATATCTTTTGCGATTATCATTAAATCTTCAATTGAAGGATCTCCATTTCCATTAACTGTCATTTCATGTTCCGGTTTATTTTCTGTTTTGGTTAAATCATAAGCAGGGGATAACTTATAACTCTTTAAACTTTCATCATAAATAAAAGAGGAATTTTTGCCATGGTCGTCTTTATTTCCATACAAAACATTAAAACACATTAGTTTAAAAGCTTCGTACAAATCTTCCTTGTTAGCACATATCATTTTAATAACTTGAAATAAATGATAATAATCTAAATTTGGTACTCTATGACTTGTTTCAAGAATTGCACATAAAGAAATTATATGTATTCTTTTCTCGCCATTTCTATCAAACCGTTTTGTGCCAAAATAACCAGAACAAATATTTGACTCAAATAATTTATATTCAGGCAAGTTTAAAGTACATTCTTTTGCAATATTATTTGCTTTATATTCTAGTTCACCAATATTTTTTGGATCATAAAGACATGGGAATTTAATAATCCATTCCTCTCCATCAATCATTAAATGAGCTTTAGGTCTTGTTCCGCCACTAGAGCCACCTAAATTATAAATTTCATCAAGGTTTTGATCACTATTGCCATTATTTAATATTTCGTTTACTTCTTTTGATAATTGATCTAAATCTATTTCTTTTTCTTTGTTGTTAGAAATAATTTGTGCTGGTTCATAGTTTAATCCACCTAATCCATTTTTTGAAACAATAGCTAATTTTTGAAGCGGAGTTAAATCATCAGGATTAATTCCTTTTTTAATTAACATCCTCCTAACTAATAGTTCGCCCCAGCCATTTGGAAGACTATCATTAAAAACACCATACAACCCATCAAAATTCATTTTAGAATTTATAAAAACTTTATTATTTAAAGGCAAAGAAAAAGGAGAAATTGAAAACCCAGTTTTTACCCATTCTTCATCATATTGAAACGCAATTCTACCATCTTCTAAATCAACAAGATAGCCGACTAATTTATCATTATATTTAACGTTTAATCTTTTAACTTTATTAATCATTATTTATAATCCTTTAAACTTGTTATTTGTTGATATTTAAATAATTCCTTAAAATCTTCTAAACAATTTATAGCATTAGCAATTTTTAATAAAGATGTTAAAGATATTTCGCCATTACTTTCAAATCTCCTAATAGATCCATAGCTTACACCACTTCTTTTTGCTAATTCTTTTTGAGTTAATTTAAGTTCCTTTCTTCTTAATTTAAGTCTATCAACTATTCCTTTTAAAATATTCTCTTCTGTAGTTATATTTACAAATGTACTAATATCGAACTTTTGAATCATATATGTTTCCTTTATTGCTAATATATTAGCATTTTTAAGGAAATAAATTAAATATTGCTAATATTTAAGCAATTTTAAAAGCCACAATTTCTTGTGGCTTTTAATACATTTATGAATATATTTTTATCTTTGACTCTTATCGTAAGGAATACCCTCAGCTTTTGGAGCACGAGATTTCTTCGATGTAAAGGCAAGAACAATAAGACAAACAACATATGGAAGCATAGTGTACCAAGTAGAGTTAATATTCAATGTGCTTAAAACTGGTATACCAGTATATGTTAATCCGATTGCACGGAAGAAACCAAATAGAATTGCACCCCCTAAAATCATAAGTGGTTTCCATTGACCAAAGATCATAACTGCTAAAGCTAAGAATCCAAAACCTGAAACACCATAATCAAATGACCATGAAGAATTAACGCTAGCAATAAATGCGATACCTCCAATACCAGCTAAAACACCAGAAATCATTACACCAATATAACGCATTTTAATAACGTTAATACCAACTGAATCTGCAGCTTGAGGGTTTTCGCCACATGCCATAAGTCTTAAACCAAATTTAGTATGATAGATTACATAATATGAAATGCCAACTATTGCAAACATAACAGGCATGAACCAATTCATCGTAATTGAATCAAAGAAATGGATTAAATTTAAAACTAAAACTAAAATTGATGCCCCAAACATAATGCATGTTCTAACAATATTTTTGACAAGGATTTTTTCATCTCTAACGATATTAACAATAATTGAATTTAAGAACATGATTATTGTTATAAACACCATAACAATAAATATTGCCCAGTTAAATGTAACATCATTTAAAACATTCGTAGCAAATAATATAGCTAATACTATACCAACAAGAGCAAGAGCAATACCTAAAACAAATTGAATCTTTCTTGATTTTGCTTCGTATTCTGTTTTCCTTATTGCAACTAAGATTAAAACTGCTGAAATCAATAATAAAGCAGTAGGAATAACCCAAGAAAAATTAACTTCCGTAAGTTTGAAAACAAAATTTTGTTGCAAAGTAATGTAATCGAGCTTTGGGGTTGCCTTCCCATCTTGATTTAAGGTGATAGCTTTAACAACAACAGTTGCTAATGCTGGCGCCATAATATTTAAAGCAGTTCCTGTAATAGTTTGATCTGCTCTAAAAGTAATACATGCTAAACTAAGCAAAAGTGAATAAATAACGCCAGAAACAATACTAACTAATATTACAAGAATAACAGTTAATGCAGCTGGGGTAGTATCAGGTAAATACCTCATAGTTAAGGCACCACCTAATGCGCCAATAACCATCGTTCCTTCAAGCCCTAAGTTAATTACTCCACTTCTTTCAGAAAACATTCCGCCTAAAGCAACAAGAGCTAAAACAGAAGCAAAGACTAATGTATATTGAATAATAAGACCTAACATCTCCATAAGTTATTTCCCTCCTTCTTGTTTTGCATCAACTTTAGAATCACGTTTCCCAACAGTTGGACCAACAAATTTATCTTTATTAATTGCTTTTACTAAATACATTTTGAAGAATCCAACGAATGCACATAAATAAATGATAATAGCACTTATTAAATCAGAAACTTGAGCACTATAATAATTTGTATTTAATTTTGCACCAGCGTTTGTAATATGAGTAATAAAATAAGCAGAAAATAAAGTTCCAATTGGATTAAGACCACCTAAAAAAGCAGCACTAATTCCATTAAAGCCCATATTTGGAACTGTCGAATTCGCATACCATGGTTGTAAATCTGCTTGGAAATAAAGCGAAGCACCAAGGCCAGCTAATGCTCCAGAGATTGCCATTGTTAAAATAATATTTCTTTTTTCTTTCATACCACTATATTTAGCAGCATTTTTATTGAATCCAGTTGCTTTAAGCTCATAACCAAATGTTGTGAAATTTAAAACAACAAAAACAGCAATTGCCATGACTATTGCAATAAATATTGCAATTGTCACATATTCACTACCACCAAACAAACTTCCAAGTCCGAGTTGAGGTAGTAAAGCTTGTGGTGCATTTGAAGAAAATGCCCATGATTCATGCTTTATTGTATCCCACGCATTAGAATTGCCGGTAATAATAATGTTTGTCAAATATAAACCAATCCAGTTAAGCATAATTGCAGAAATAACTTCGTTTACATTTAAATAAGCCTTTAATGCACCAACAATAGACCCCCAAAGAGCCCCAGCAAGAATTGCTAAAAGCATGCATAAATACCAAGGTAAATGCCAAACAAGAGCACCATAGATACAAGCACAAGCTCCAACTGTATATTGTCCAGCTGCGCCAATGTTAAATAAACCGGCTTTATATGCAAATAAAATTGCTAAACCTGTCATGATTAATGGAGCAGTTCCAGCGAGTGTAAGACCTAAATATTTAAGTCTCAAATTAGTACTGCTAAAAACAAAAAAGTTTTTAATTAAAGTACTTATACCTTCTCCAGCACCAGCAGGGTTAATGCACAATAAAACAATAAACCCAATCAATAAACCAACAATGATACATAAAAGCGAGCAAATTAAAGATTGAACACCGTCATTCTTAATTACTTTTTTCATAAACATCGAAAATTTACTAGGAGTTTTTTGCATTTTTTCATTATTTGACATTTTGAGCGCCCTCCTTTATTGGAAACTTAGCTGTATCTCTTTTTGATCCAGCCATATAAAGTCCAATTTCTTGTCTTGTCGTTTCTTTTGGATTAAACTCACCAACAATTTCTCCTTGATGCATAACAAGAATTCTATCAGGCAAACTTAATACCTCATCTAATTCTAAAGAAACAAGTAAAACTGCTTTACCTTCGTCTCTTTCTTTTATTAATTGTTTATGAACATTTTCAATAGCTCCAACATCAAGACCACGAGTTGGTTGAACAGCGACAACAAGATCACATCCCCTATCAAGTTCACGAGCGACAATGGCTTTTTGTTGATTGCCACCTGACATACTTCGTACTCGAGTAATAGATCCTTGACCAGATCTAATATCATTTACTTGAATTAAATCTTCTGAATATTTTCTGATTGCCTTTTTATCTAAGAAACCACCTTTTTGGAATCTCTTATCATAATAATTTTCTAAAACAAGGTTATAGTCTAATTGGTAATCCAAAACCAAACCATGTTTATGTCTGTCTTCAGGAATGTGAGCCATTCCAAGTTCATTTCTGTTACGAATAGAATAATTAGTAATATCTTTCCCTTTTAAATAAATGTGACCTGAACTAACTTTTTCAAGACCAGTAATTCCATAAACTAAATCGGTTTGACCATTGCCATCTATACCAGCTAAACAAAGAATCTCTCCAGTTTTGACTTCAAAAGAAACATTATTAACTGATAATATCTTATGAATTTTATCGACCATACAAACATCTTCTACTTTTAAAACTGTATTGCCAAGATGCTGAGGTCCTTTTTCAACTACTAATTGGACTTTTCTTCCAACCATCATTTCAGAAAGTTGCTCTTTACTTGTATCTTTAACAGCAACTTCTCCAACAAGTTTACCTTTTCTTAAAACTGTAACATAATCTGCAACAGCCATAATTTCATCAAGCTTGTGTGTAATAAACAAAATCGACTTACCTTCGTTTGCAAGATTTTTCATAATTTGCATAAGTTCATCAATTTCTTGAGGAGTTAAAACCGCAGTTGGTTCATCAAAAATTAAAATATCATTATCACGATATAACATCTTTAAGATTTCAACACGTTGTTGCATACCAACAGTGATATCTTCAATTTTTGCATCTAAATCAACGTATAAACCATATTTTTTAGAAAGTTCCTCAATCCTTTTTCTGGAAGTTTTTCTATCTAAATACCCGTACTTTGTGGTCTCAGCTCCTAAAATAATATTGTCTAAAACAGTGAAGACATCAACCAACTTAAAGTGTTGATGCACCATTCCAATATTCAAAGCTGTTGCATCATTTGGGTTATTTATGTGAACAACTTCGCCATTTTTTCTTATCTCGCCTTCTTCTGGAGTGTAAAGACCAAAAAGAACACTCATAAGAGTAGATTTCCCTGCACCATTTTCTCCAAGCAAAGCATGAATTTCACCTTTTTTAAGTCTTAGAGTAATGTCATCATTTGCAATAATACCAGGGAATTTCTTGGTTATATGTAGCATCTCAATTACATATTCGTTTTCCATAGATTCCTCCTATAAATCGTTATTTTTAAAAAGGGAGGTGAAAACACCTCCCATTTATGCATTTAAAATGAATTATTTAATGTTGCCTTGATAGGTAACAGTTGTTGTTGCAGAAACAGTTGGCTCTTTGCTAGTATCGTTACTAACTTTAATGGTTCCATCATATAACTTCTTAACAAGATCTTTATAATCATTAACCGAGAAGTTCTTCATTGACCATGAAGCCATTGGTAATTGAACATAGTTTGATTCTGGATCAGTACCAGAAACTAATCCTAAAGTTTCAATTGTTGAAGTCCATTTTCCATCAAGAATTACATCTTTTAATTTGGTTTTAACAGTAGCAGCTAAACCTTTCATAGCTGAAGTAACGCACATTCCATCGCCATAATTTCCATTAATAATATAGGATTGGTCAACGTCGACACCAATAACTTTTCCACCATATTGTTTTGCTGAATCGCATGCTGAAGTATAAATACCGCCACCACAAGCGAAGGTAACTTCAACACCATCTTTTTGATACCAAACATCAGTGAAAGCTTTGATATCTGCATCACCAAAAAATTGGTTTCCATAAGCATATTTAATGCTAATTTCTTTTCCACCAGCAGCAGCATCACAACCTTGGACATAACCATAGCCATATCTAACAACTGCAGGAACTGACATACCGCCTAAGAAAGCAAGTTTTGTAAATCCTTCTTTAACAGCAGCATAACCAGCCATATAACCAGCTAATTCTTCTTGATAAACTGCACAATAAACATTTGATGGTAAAGTATAATCAGAACCTAAATCGCTAGCACTAACATCAAGAGCGATAAATTTAGTATCTGGATATTTTCCAGCAACTGATTTAATACAATTTGCAAAAGCATAACCTGGCATAACTATGACATTGTAACCAGCATCAATAGCTTGTTCAGTTGATTCAACTCTTTGCGCATCCCCATTATCTGATGGTTTGTAATATTTAAATTCAACTTTGTTAGCATCACAGAATTCTTTGCAACCTTCATATGTAGCTTGGTTAAAAGATTCATCAGTAATATCGCCATAATCAGTAATCATAGCAACTTTATAAGTGGTACCTGCATCAGTATTTCCTCCACCATTACAACTTGCTAATCCACCAACTAAGAGAGTGGCAGCTGCAACAAACATCAACTTTGACATTTTCTTCATATTTAAATATTTCCTCCTATATAAAGAAAAAATTAGGTATGTATTTTGTCAATCTCTGTTCATCAATAAATTTTAAACAAATTTTATTCTGAACAGGTAGTCCTTAATTTATGGCTTAAGGCTAGAAAGATTGCGACCTTTGATACACAATTTATACCTAATATTCATGTCATTAATTTTAACTAAAATAAAAATAGAATAAAAGATAAAAAATTGTAATAAGTTTGTAAATATAAGCAAAAATTATCAATTTCTATTGAAACAAATATTCATTTTTACAACTTTAATATGAAATTAATATTTTCTAGTTTTGAATAACAGAAAATTAACATACTTTTACCATTTCTTTTATATACAACATAGATTTTATTGTCTATTTACTTTTTAAGCAAATAAAGCGAAAATCAAGGTATAAAAAATGCTATTTGAAAACTGTTTGACTGTTTAAAAAAGGAGGCAAATAAGATGAATAAAATACTATTAAGCAGTTTAGTTGTTTCTTTAGGATTTATGACTCAAAATATTCAATTACCAAATGCAAATATGGTTTTTAATTCAATTGCTCAGCAAATATCATCGTGGCAAAATTCAAATTATGAATTAAACAATACATTTGTTTTAAATGATAAAGAATACTTAGTATACAAAGTTGATAAAAATAAAGATAATAGCGGATATTTTATAATGAACAATAATAAATTAGTCTCATTTTATGTTGGTAACTTTAAATCAGAAAAATTAAACAAAATTGAACTATTATCCCCAATTTTTAATACTGATGATACTTATACAATCGAAAATAATAGAAGAAATTTAGCTTCAGAATCAACAGCTTCCTATATTCCACCAACACTTATTACAGATAATTATCAATACACTAGCATGTCAAACTATCGTGCACAAATAATTAATAATTGTCCTTTTTACTATAATTATCCATATGGTCCTATATATAAGGGTTGCGTACCAACAAGTGGCGCTATGCTTATTTGCTTTTATGATAGATATACAAACTTAACAAATCTCATAAATGGGACATTACCTTTAAATCACGAAGATAACAAAGAACTTATTGATAATTTTATAAATCTTTTAGCTATTTTGATGGAAACTAAATCAACTGGCACCGACATTGATGGCGAAAAAAATAGTCTAAATACTTATTTTAAAGCCATGGGTTATAGCCAATATCAAGCATATCAAAATTATAGTTTTAATGAATATGAAAATTTCATTACAAATTACCATCAACCAACATTATTAGGAATTAAAACAATAAATAATACGGGTCATGCTGTTCTTGGAGTTGGGTCAGCAGAAATTCAGAATTCTGGTAGTTTTATGATTACACATTATGATGATCGTTATTCATGTACTGGTGACTATTATGTTGCCAAGGAATATTTTCTTGATTCAGTCTATATGGCAGCACCTAGTAACTCTAACATAAATACTATTTACGTAACGCAAAGGAGTTAACTAATCATGAAAAAACTCATTATTTATTTTACAATTTTAATAACATCTTTATCTTTAATATCTTGTTCAAATAATAGCAACGTTAATAGCGATGTTGATGATGAAACAAAAAAACATGCCTATATTCTTTCAAATTTTGATTTAAATATTCTTGATCAAGCCATAAGGCTCGAGACTACAATTCTTGGAACTTCAATGAACATGCCTTTATACAAGGGCGAATTAGAATTAAAATCTTCGATTAATGAACAACTAGTATACTTATTTAAAGATTCTGATGTATATGTAGACAATGATATGTTTAAAGGCTTAGATATTTCTCTTGTACATTTAAAATATGATTTTGCTGATGGATTAAATGTAATAATTTATGATGCTTATGAGCCTAATATAGGGTTACATAACTATAAACATTCATATATATTAAATAACGAATTGGTTTATAAAGATTTTTACGCTTGTTTTATGTGTGTAACCACAAATAATCTTGATGATGTTAGATACATATTAGATTTAAAGACTAGTGAAAATCAAAATAAATTAATCACGATTTTTGATGAATTATATGATTGTCTAAATATTGAATTTAAATAACTAAATCCATTTATTAAGAATGCATATTTTTCAATACTTATATACAATTATAGAATTTATCGTCTATTTACTTTTTAAGCAAATAAAGCGAAAATCAAAGTATAAAAATATTAATGTAAGGGGAATTAATCATGAAAAAACTTATTAATTATTTTGCTATTTTAATAACATCTTTATCTTTAATATCTTGTTCAAATAATAGCAACGTTAATAGCGATGTTGATGATGAAACAAAAAAACATGCCTATATTCTTTCAAATTTTGATTTAAATATTCTTGATCAAGCCATAAGGCTCGAGACTACAATTCTTGGAACTTCAATGAACACGCCTTTATATGAAGGCGAGTTAGATTTAAAATCTTCGATTAATGAGCAACTAGTGTACTTATTTAAAAATTCTGATGTATATGAAGATAATGATATACGTAAAGGTTTAGATCATTCTCTTATAGATTTAGAATATATTTTTAGTGATGGATCAAATATACTAATTTATAGGGATTATAAACCTAATAATGAGCCTGATAGCAATAAACATTCATATATATTAAATAACGAATTGCTTTATAAAGATTTTTACTCTTGTTTTATGTGCATAACAACAAATAATTTTGAAAAATCTAAATACATTTTAGATTTAAAAACTAGCGAAAATCAAAATAAATTAACTGCGATTTTTGATGAATTATATGATTACCTAAATATTGAATTTATGTAACTAAATCTATTTATTAAGAATGCATATTTTTCAATATTTTCCTTTTTTTCTTTATTTAATATTTGTTATCTAACATCATTTTGAATATAATATGGCTAACAAAGGGAAAATAGCAGGAATAAGGAACGTTTTATTTATGAGTAATTTTATTAAGAACCCAATTAAAATCTATGCTTTAGGTGGTTTAGGAGAAATTGGAAAAAACACATATTGTATCGAATCAGAAAAGGATTTGATTATTATTGATGCCGGGGTTAAATTCCCTGCAGATGATTTAGTTGGTGTAGATTATGTTATCCCTAACTACACCCATTTAAAAGAAAATAACAATAAAGTAAGAGGACTTTTAATTACCCATGGACACGAAGATCATATTGGTGCCATTCCTTTTTTAGTTAAATCAATAAATATTCCTGTAATTTATGCACCTAAACTTGCTGCTGCTTTAATTAGACAAAAATTAGAAGATAAAAAAATAAAAACTAATATAAAGATTGTTGAATATGATCAAAACACCACTTTAAGACTTGGCGAATTTGATGTGAGTTTCTTTAGAGTTACACACTCAATTCCAGATTCTTTTGGAATTTGCGTTGATACTAGCGAAGGAAGAATTGTTGATACTGGCGACTTTAAAATCGATTTAACACCAGTTGGACCAGATATTGAACTTGCAAAAATGACAAAGCTTGGTGAAGAAGGCGTTGATCTTTTACTTGCAGATTCAACAAATGCTGAAAAAGAAGGTTGGACTCCTAGCGAGAAAAACGTCATTAATTCAATTAATGAAATTTTTGACAAAGCTCCTGGTAGACTTATTATTTCAACTTTCTCTAGCAATATTTCTCGTATTCAACAAATTGTTGATGCAACAATTAAGCACAAAAGAAAGATTGTTATACTTGGTAGATCAATGGAATATGCTGTTGATTGTGCTAGAAAATTTGGTTACGTTAAAATACCAAACGATATGATTAAGGAAGTAAGTGACGTTAAAACTATTCCAGATAGTGAGTTGGTTATTTTATGCACAGGTAGCCAAGGCGAACCTATGGCTGCATTAAGCCGTATAGCAAATGGAATGCTAAAAGATTTAAGAATTCAACCTGGCGACACCGTTGTTTTTTCATCCTCGCCAATTCCAGGAAATGGTGTATCAATTCAAAAAGTTGTAAACAATTTAACAAGATTTGGAGCAAACGTTATTACAAATTCTGTTTTTAGTGATATCCATTCTTCAGGTCACCCATCAAGACAAGAATTAAGATTAAATTTAAAATTATTTAAACCAAAATATTTTATGCCTGCACATGGCGAATATCATATGCAAAAATTACATGGAGACCTTGCAGTTTCTTTAGGCATGGAAAAAGATCATATTTTCATTTTAGGAAATGGAGATACTTTAATTTTACAAAATCACACCATTAGAGATGGTGAAAGAATTCCTGCTGAAGATGTATATATTGATGGTAATGATGCAAACGGAGTTTCAACTGCAGTTATTAGAGATAGAAAAATTCTTCAAGATGATGGAATGGTTAGCGTATTTATTTTACTTGATAGCAAAACTAATAAATTGTTATGTACCCCAAAAGTTCAAACAGTTGGTTTCGTTTCATATGGTCAAAACGAAGATCACTTAGTTAGACATGCTCAAATGCAAGTTGAAGAAGGATTGAATGAACTTCTATCAACTAAAAAAGTTACTTTTAACGATATTAAAAATACAATTCGTAGTATTGTTTCAAAATACTATTTTAAGAAAACTCAAAGAAACCCTATGATTATTCCATTAATCATGAATAAGCATTCTTAATATTATGATAGTTTTAGGATCAACATCACCAAGAAGAAAAGAATTAATGAATAAAATTACGAGCGATTTTAAAATAATCGCTCCTTTATTTGATGAGGAAAAACTTTCTAAAAAAACTAAGCATTATGCTTTAGAAGAATCATTTAATAAAGCACAATCCATAATTGATAAAATAGACAAAGATGATTGCTTAATCTGTGTCGACACAATTGTTTTCTATAATAATACAATTTATGGTAAACCTAAAAATATTGAAGAAGCTAAGAGATTCATTCATGAACTTAGCAATGTCACTCATGAAGTTATTTCGGGCTACACTATTATTTTTCATGGATGCACCATTAAAAAAGAAGTAATTTCATATGTGACATTTAATGAACTCTCTGATGAAAAGATAAACCAATACATAGAAGATATATATG